>DASYKU010000095.1 GCA_035995165.1 Mycobacteriales bacterium | reverse complement strand
CGTGGTGATGTCGATCGGCGCCACGCGTCCTCCACTCGTCCCGCCGGTGTTCCCGGCTACCCTTCCCTACCCTGGCACCGCCGCGAGGACCACCCCCGGACCGGCACGCTTGAATGTCGGGATGCACCGGATCCTGTTGCGTGAGGTCGTCATCGACGCGCCGACCGAGGACTTCGCGGCGACACGGGACTTCTGGGCCGCGGCGCTGCTGGCGCGGGCCCGGCTGGTGGGGGACTACCCGGAGTTCACCGCGCTGGAGGACCCGGCCGCGCTGTCGGTCGTGGGCCTGCAGGACATCGGTACGGACCGGGCCCGCCTTCACCTCGACATCGAGACCGACGACGTCGCGGCCGAGGTCGCCCGGCTGGTCCGGCTCGGGGCCCGGGAGGTGGGCCGGGGCCGGACCTGGACGGTGCTGCGCGACCCGGCCGGGCTGTTGTTCTGCGTGGTCCCGGCCGAGTCGCCCGACTTCAGCGAACGTTCCCGGGAGGTTTCCTAGCCGTCCTTCCAGTAGCGGACGAGCGCGTGCGGGAGCTCGGCCGCGGTCCGGGCCGAGCTCCCGGCCCTCGGCGTCGAACGCAGCGTCCTCGGTGGCGGAGACCGCACGGCTGTCGTGCGGATCGGCGAGGTTCAGCCGGCTCTCGCCCCACTGCCGCCAGGCCTCGAAACGGCCGGTCAGCGGGGCGGACAGCCCGTGGTCCGCGGGCGCCTCCGGCTCCCGCAGGGCGCCGTCCCGCGACACCCAGAGCGGATCGCACTGGTAGTCGTGCATGACGGTGATCTCGACGGCCACCCGCGCGAGGCTAGCCATGTCACGTCCCATGCTTCAGCTGCATCAGTAGCCGCACATCGAGGCATTGGACGCATGGACCGATCCGAGCGACACTGGATCGGTCAAGTACCCGCGGGGGAAGGAAGGATCAGATGCCACAACGACACGTCGCCATGGTGGCGCACGACAACAAGAAGGTGGAGCTGCTGGCCTGGGCGGACTACAACCGCCTCACCCTCAGCCAGCACCGGCTCTACGCGACCGGCACCACCGGGGCGATGCTCGAGTTCGAGCTCGGCCTGTCGGTGACCCGCTTCCTCAGCGGGCCGGTCGGCGGCGACCAGCAGATCGGCGCCAAGATCGCCGAGGGCGCGATCGACATGCTCATCTTCTTCTGGGACCCGCTGGAGCCGCAGCCGCACGACCCGGACGTCAAGGCCCTGCTCCGGCTGGCGACGGTGTGGAACGTCCCGGTCGCGACCAACCTGGCCACGGCCGACCTCATCATCTCCTCGCCGCTGTTCGGCAGCGACTACCGCGGGCTGCGCCCGGACATCGGCGCCCGCGACCACGTCGAGCTGATCCCCCAGTGACCGTCCACACACGACGGTCCACTAGCGACCGTCGCTGACCGCCGGGATCTTCCCGGCCCGGAACCGGCGCAGCACGTGCTCCCGGAACGCGAGCGCGGCCGGCGACAGCCGCCGATCGGCCGGCCAGGTCAGCCGGATCTGCCGGGACGCGCCGGCGTCGAGGATCTCGCAGTAGTGCACCGGCCCGCCGGCCGCCTCGGCCGTGCCCGTCCGCGGCGCCGGGACCACGGCGACGCCGAGCCCGGCCGCCACCATCCCCCGTACGGTCGAGAGGTCGTCGCCCTCGAAGACGACCGATGAGGCGAACCCGGCGCGCTGGCAGAGCTCGTCGGTCAGCCGCCGCAGCGCCGAGGACGGCGGCAGCCCCACGAACGCCTCCCCGGCCAGGTCCGCGAGCGCGACCTTCCGCCGCCGCCGCAGCCGGTGGTCGCGCGGCAGCACCAGCCGCAGCGGCTCGACGCCGAGCAACTGCGACCGCGTCGATCCGCCCGGAGTACGGGTGCCGAGCTCGAGACCGTCCTCCACGCCCGGCCCGGGCGGGTCGTCCCGGACCTGGGTCAGCGCGAACTGGACCTCCGGGTGGTCGATCCGGAACGACCGGATCAGATCCGGCACCAGCCAGGTCCCGAACGAGTGCTGGAACGCCAGCGCCACCCGCCCGGTCTCCGGGTCCAGCAGCTGCTCGATCTCGGCGATCCCGTCATCGAGGCTGTGCAGCGCCGCGTCGACGTGCCGCTTGAAGGCGGCGCCGGCCTGGGTCATCCGCAGCGTCCGGCCGGAGCGCCGCAGCAGCGGGGTCCCCAGCTCGGCCTCCAGCCGGGCCAGCGCCCGGGACACCCCGGGCTGGCTGACCGCCGCGGTCCCGCTGACCTCGGTGACCGTCACCCCGTCCGCGACCTGCTGGAACCACCGCAGCGCGTCAGTGTCCATCCCATGACGCTAGATCATGGATACCGAGTCATGGATGCGGGTCAGGGATGCGGGTGGGAGCGGGCCGGGAGCGTGACGCGCAGGACGGTCTCGCCGGGACCCGGGTCGATGGTGATCTCGCCGCCGTGCCGCTCGACGACGATCCGGCGGGAGGTGTCCAGGCCGAGGCCGGTGCCCTCGCCGACGCCCTTGGTGGTGAAGAACGGCTCGAACGCGTGCGTGCGCACCTCGTCGCTCATCCCCGCGCCGGTGTCGCCGATCTCGACCTGGACGCCGTCGCCGTGCCCCCGTACGGAGATGCGCAGCGTCCCCTTCTCCCCCATCGCGTCGGCGGCGTTGTCGATCAGGTGGGTCCAGACCTGGTTCAGCTCGCCCGGCACGGCCTCGATCCGCGGCACGTCCGGGCCGTAGTCGCGCACGACCGTGATCCCGCCGGGCAGCCGGTGCGCGAGCATGACCAGGGTGCTCTCCAGCCCCTCGGAGACGTCGGCCCACTGCAGCGAGGCCCGATCCAGCTGCGAGTACGTCCGGACCGCGGCGACCAGGTCGGTGATCCGCCCGGTCGACTCCTTGACCTCGGCCAGCAGGGTCGCCATCGACAGCGAGCTCGCGACCCAGTGCAGCCCGGCCGCCAGCGGGGCGCCGTCGAGCACGGCGGCGGCCCGCTCGCACCAGGCCACGTCGAGCCCGGCGGCGGCGAACGGCGCGGCGATCAGCCAGTCCCGCTCGACGCCGCGCTCGACCAGCCAGTCGGACAGCTCGTCCTCCCGGTCGGCCAGGGCCAGCGGCGAGGGCGGCACCGCGGGCGGCACGATCTCCCGGCGCAGCGCGTCCAGCGCGCGGAACTGGGCCGCCGAGACCGGCGCCGCCGCCAGTTGTCCCAGCGAGGCCAGCAGCACCTCGGTGGTGTCGCGCAGCGTGTCGACCGCGCGGGTGGCCGCCGCGGCCGGGTTGTTGATCTCGTGCGCGAGCCCGGCGGCGAGCGTGCCCAGGGCGACCAGGGCCTCGCGCTGGCGGGCCACCGACTCGATCCGGCGGACCGTGCCGACCAGCCCGCCGATGAAGTGGACGCCGAACGGGAACCAGACGTCGGCCAGCGCCCGCAGCCGGTCGGCCGGCACCCGCAGCACCCGGCCGGCCGTGACCGCGCGCCCGGACGCGAGGTAGACGCCGTGCGCGTCCCAGGCCCGGAAGCCGCCGGCCCACTGGCCCGGCGTCTCCATCCGGCCGAGCACGGTGTCCTCGTGGCCGACCCGGCGCACCAGCGTGACGGTCCCGGCCAGCAGCACCCACCAGACGTCGGCCGCCCGGGCCTCGGTGAACAGCTCCTCGCCGGGCTCGAACCGCCGGACCTCGCCGGCCGCCAGCAGCTCCCCCAGCTGTCCGTCGCTCAGCCCGTCGAACAGGGCGATCGCGCGGAGGTCCTCGACGCTCATCTGGCGACAGTACGGAGCAAGCACCGCCCAGGTCCGCGGATCCGGACTACTGGGAGCGGATGTCCAGGGTGTGGTGGCGGACCTCGTGCAGGGTCTGGCGGACGAGCCAGCGGGTGCTGCGGTGCTCGCCCGGCAACCGGCTGACGAGCCGGTCCGCGTCGGTGATGCGGGCGATCTCGGCGGTGAGGCCGGCGGCGGCCGCCCGGCTCTCGGCCCGGACGGCCGCGAGGTCGGCGTGGGCGTAGTCGAAACGCCGGGCCCGCAGGTCGTTGTACATCGGCTCCAGCACCGGGCGGTCCTCCCGGCGCGCCCGGTGCAGCCGGACCGTGTACGTCACGAGCACGTCGCGCACGTGGCAGGCGTACTCGGCCGGCGACCAGACCGACGGCTGCGGGCGCACCGCCGGGTCGGGCGCGGCCACGACGGCGGCCTCGAAGTCCCGGACCAGGACTTCCAGGCGTGCGGGCGCCTCGGCGACGGCGAGGTCCGCGTACGCGAGGCCGCAGGCGGCGCAGACGTGGTCCTCGCCGGCGAGCGGCGGCAGGTCGGTCACGGCCGGGCGGCGGCCTCGACCGCGGCGACGATCCGGTCGACGTCCTCGGCCCGCATCCGGGGGTTGGTGATACAGGCCCGCAGGACGAACCCGCCGTCCAGCGCGGTGCCGGTCAGGAAGGCCTCGCCGCCGAGCTGGACCCGGCGCAGCACCTCGCGGTCGTCCGAGGCACGGGACCGGAACGTCACCACGCTGAGCCCGGTGGAGACCAGGGTCAGCAGCGGCGACCGGTCGACCGTGGCCGCGAGCCGCTCGGCCAGGTCGAGGTCGTGCCCGATGGTGGTCGCGTACCCGGACCGGCCGTGGTGGGCCAGCGCGGCCCAGACCTTGAGCGCGCGGAAGCCCCGGGTCTGCTGGCTGCCGTACTCGCTGAACCAGGGCAGCCAGGTGACCCCGTCCGGGTCGCTGTCCTCGGCCAGGTACGCCGCCACCCGGCTGAACGCCGCCCGCAGCGTCTCCTCGTCCCGCACCAGCACGGCCCCGGCCTCGTACGGCACCGACAGCCACTTGTGCGCGTCCACCGCGACGCTGTCGGCGGCGGCCATCGGGGCCAGCGCGGCGGCGTGCCGCGGGTCGAGCACCGCGGGGGCGCCGTACGCGCCGTCGACGTGCAGCCAGACCCGCTCGGCCGCGCAGAGCGAACCGATCTCGGCCAGCGGGTCGATCGCGCCGGTGTTCACCGTGCCGGCCGAGGCCACCACCGCCATCGGCCGGGCGCCCCGGGCGCGGTCGGACGCCAGCGCCGACGCCAGCGCGGCGACCGGCAGCCGGCGATCGCGGTCCGCGGGCAGCACCCGCAGGGCCGCGGCGCCGAGGCCGAGCAGCTCGACCGCCTTGGCGACCGCGCTGTGGGTCTGGTCCGAGGCGTACACGGTCAGCGGGGCCGTGGACTGGTCCAGGCCGGACTGGCGGACCGCGCCGGCGGTGGCCCGGTGCCGGGCCGCGGCCAGCGCGTGCACGGTCGCGGCCGAGCCGCCGCTGACCAGCAGGCCGCCCCAGCCCGGCAGGCCGAGCAGCTCGCCGAGCCAGCGCACGACCTGCTTCTCCACGTACGTCGCGGCGTGGTTGCCGCCGGCCACGGACGGGTTCATCGCCGCGGCCAGCGCGTCCGCGAGCACCGCGACCGGGCTCGGCGGCCCGTTGACCCAGCCGGCCCAGCGCGGGTGCCCGTTGCCGAACGGCCACGGCAGCACGGTGCCGGCCAGCTCGTCGAACAGCTCCCCGGCCGGGCGGCCCAGCTCCGGCAGCGGCGCGGACAGCCGTTCCTGCGCCAGCGCCCGCGGGTACGGCCGGAACACCGGCTGTTCCGGCAGCGTGCTCAGGTGCTCGACCAGCAGGTCGACCATCCGGTGCCCGTGCGCGCGCAGCTCCTCGGGACCCCAGTCCCAGTCGGTCTCAGCCATCCCCACCCACGCCGCCACGATAAGGGAGGTCAGCCGGGCAGGAACACGGCGAAGCCGCTGGCGAGCAGCGGGGCGAGCACGACCAGCCCGGTCTGCAGGTCGGCCAGCAGGCCGCGGTCGGCGCCGAGGAACGACTCCAGCGTGCGGCGGCTCTCGGCCACGGCCAGGATGTCGGCCGGCTCCTCGGCCCCGCGCAGCGGGAACAGCTCGTCGCAGAGCCGGCGGGCGCGGTCGGAGACGGCCACGGCCGCCGGCGCATAGATCAGCGCGACGAGGAGCGAGCCGGCGCCGCCGAAGACGACCACGACCTCCGCCGGCGTCTGCGGGACCGGCCGCCCGGCCGCCCGGGCGCCCTGCTGGCCCAGCGCGATCACCGCCGCGGTGGCCACTGTGGACAGTGCGACGAGAGTGCCGACGGCGGCGAGGATCCGTTGCAGCACCCGGCGCAGCCGCAGCAGCAGCTCGGCCTCGGCCCCTCGCCCTCCGGTCGGCCGGCCGACCGCGACGCTCCGGATCCGGTAGAGCACCGCGGCCGCGGGCGCGCCGCCGATCACGGTGACCGTGAGCAGCACGGCCGCCCGGACGGCCGCGCGGGTGTCGGTGACCGGCAGCACCAGCGAGACCACCAGCGGCACCAGGGCGGTCGCGGCGGCGGCGGTCACCTGCCGGGCGGTCCGGCCCGCGCTCGCGCCCAGCGCGGTCAGCTCGCGCCAGCGGTCGACGCCGTAGCCGAAGATCACGCCGGCCGCGGTGGTCAGCGCGACCACGAGCGGCGCCCACACCGTCCACAACGGCTGGTCCCGGTACGCCGAGGTGGCCACGAACCAACCGCCGAAGACGAGCCCGACCGCGATCGGCACCCACCGGTACGCCGTCGTCCGCACGCGCCCCACCCCCACACCCGACTGCGCGAAGGGACCGTAGCCGGTCGCTCCCCGTTCCGGGCAGGGACTCAGGGGCAGCGATCAGCACCGACCGCCGGCGAGGACCCAGAAGTTCGTCCCGGTCGACGTCGCGGTGGTCGGGGCCCGCCACCAGTCCGTCGTCACCGGCCCACCCAAACTCGCTGTCGGGCCGGCGCAGGCGCTGGCTACGGTGCTGCGCGTGAGCTACGACGACCTCGAGGACGCCCGTCTCTACGACGTGCAGAACGTGTGGGGGGCATCGGACGACTTCTATCTCGGGCTGGTCCGGGCGGCCGGGGACGTGCTCGACGTCGGCTGCGGCACCGGGACCCTGCTCAAGCGGGCCCGCCGCGACGGGCACCGGGGCCGGCTCGTCGGCCTCGACCCGGGTGCGGGGATGCTCGCCGTGGCCCGCGCGGAACCCGCGGTCGAGTGGGTGGCCGGGACGCTGGCGCCGGGGGCGTACTCGGCCGCGTTCGACCTCGTGACGATGACCGGGCACGCGTTCCAGGAGCTGCGGGCGGACGCGGAGGTCGCGTCCGTGCTGGCCGGGATGCGGGACGCGCTGCGGCCCGGCGGGCGGGTCGCGTTCGAGACCCGCAACCCGGCCGCGCGGGCGTGGGAGCGCTGGCACGGCGCCGCCTTCGAGGTCGCGTACGCGGGCGCGCCGGTCCGGGTCTCGTACGAGGTCCACGGGGTCGAGGGCGACCTGGTCACGTTCACCGAGACGACCGACGGCGGGCGCTGGCGCGCCCAGGCCGACCGGGGCACGCTGCGGTTCCTGTCCGCGGCCGCGCTGGACCGGTTCCTGGCCGGGGCCGGTCTGGTGCCGGAGTCCCGCTTCGGCGACTGGGACCGTACGCCGGTCACCGACGACAGCCCCGAGCTGATCACGATCGGCCGCCGGCCGTGACGCGGCTGGTCACCCGCCCGCCGGTGGCTGGTCACTCGCCGGCGGTGAGCCGGCGGCCCTCGGCGAAGAACGCGGCGACGTCGGGGACCTCGCGCAGCGGGTGGGCGGCACCGAAGGACTGGTTCCAGAACGGACCGGTCCGCGGCCGGTGCGGGCCGACGTACGCGTAGGGCTCGGCGATCGCGGCGTCGCCGGGCGAGACGCCGTAGTTCACCTCGTCGACGGTGACCGCGATGTCGAAGTGCTCGGGCCAGATCACCGGGTCGCCGAGGGCGTCCAGTGCGGCGGCGCCGGTGGCGAAGGCGTCGGCGAGCACGGCCGCCGCGTCGGCATCGAGGTCGAGCGCGAGGTCGGGGGTCGCGCCGGAGCCGTCGGCGTAGACGCCGTCCGGGCCGCCGTACTCCAGCCCGGTCGCCGCGGCCAGCTCGCCGAGCGTGCCGCGCAGCGGGTGCCGGTCCGCGCCACCGTCCACACGCGACACGACCAGCTCGGTCCCGTCGACGGTCACCAGCAGGACGTCCCCGTACGGCCGGACGGTGCCGAAGCCGCCCGCGAGCTGGCGCAGCCGCACCGTGCCGGTCGCCCGGTACTGCGGGCCGGCCAGGAGCCTCTCGGCCACCGCATGCAGGCCGTGCCGCGTCGCCTCGTATCCCGTCATCCGGTTCGCCACGGGTACCAGTCTCGCAGCCGCGCGGCCCGGTCGGCGGGCGCGTCCCGGAACAGCGGCGGAAGATAGCGCAGCATCAGTGCCGACCAGGTCAGGTGGGTGACGATCGGCGCCTGGATGCCGCCGGACGCCTTGCGCTGCAGGGCGAACAACGCGCCCATCGGGACCGAGGCCAGGATCAGGGCCGGGTTGCGGGTCGCGGCGGTGGCCAGCACGTAGCCGGCGGTGGAGCCGGCGACCGGGCCCTCGACGCCGACCGCCGCGTAGAGCGCGCCGCGGAAGAAGAACTCTTCGGCCGCCCCGTTGGCCAGCGTGGTCAACGCGACCAGCGGGCCGGAGCCCTGCTTCGCGTACTGCAGGATCGAGCGCAGCGCGGTGTCCAGCACCGGGATCTCCCGGGCGACCAGCGCGGCCCCGTAGAACGCGCCGAACGCGGCCGCCCCGATCAGGACCGGCACCAGGACCGGCCGCCGGAGCTCCGGCCCGTGCTCGATCCGGCCGAGGTGCAGCGGGCCGGACAGCACGCCGCCGGCGGCCCAGGTGCCGGCCACGCCGAGGGTCAGCGCGTAGAACTCGGGCGAGTCCGGTTCGGTGGACAGCGACACCCCGAGCAGGCCCGCCCCCGCCAGCGACACCCCGGCGACGATCTTCCGGCGGCGCCGGAACGCGGCGTCGGTCTCGTGGTGATCCCGCGGGACCGGCCGGAACAGGGCCGTCACCGTCCCTCCTTCGCCCGCTCGCCCAGCGCCTGCAGCACCGCCGAGTCGTAGTCCAGCGGCTCGAACGGGACCAGCTTGCGGATGCTGTCGTCCCGGACGACCACCTCGTTGGTCATCGAGTCGATCAGCGACCGCCCGGTGGTCACGTCGACGCTCGTCACCAGCGACAGCCAGCGGGCCGACAGCGACGGGGTCAGCAGTGGCACCGGCACGATCAGCGGGCGGCGGCCCTCGATGCGGCCGACCCGCCGCAGCATCTCCAGGTATTCCAGGACGTCCGGGCCGCCGATGTCGAAGTGCCGGCCGGCCGCCTCGGGCAGCTCCAGCACGCCGACCAGATACCGGATCACGTCGGCGATCGCGATCGGCTGGGTCCGGGTGTGCACCCAGCGCGGGGTGATCATCGCGGGCAGGTGCTCGACCAGCTGCCGGGTCAGCTCCCAGGAGATCCCGCCGTTGCCGACGATGATGCCGGCCCGCAGCGTCGTGGTCGGCACGCCGGTGCTGCCGAGCAGCTGCTCGACCTGGCGCCGGCTGCGCAGGTGGGCCGAGAGCGTGTCGGAGTCCTCGCCGAGCCCCCCGAGGTAGACGATCCGCGACAGCCCGGCCTCGGCCGCGGCCGCCGCGAACGCCGTCGCGCCCTCGGCGTCGTCCGCGGCGAACTCGGGCTTGTCGAGCGAGTGCACCAGGTAGTAGGCAGCGGTGCAGCCCGCCAGCGCGCCGCCCAGCGTCTCCGGCTGGGACACGTCGCCGCGGACCGGCTCCCCCGCACCCTGGTACGTGTCGGGATGCCGGGTCATCGCCCGCACCTCGTGCCCCGCCTCGGCCAACGCCGGGGTCAGCCGCCGCCCCACGAAGCCCGACGCCCCCGCTACCAGTACCCGCACCCGATGACCCCCGTCCTGTCGCCTGCCGGTCCCCGTACCCGGCCCGGAGCGTTGTGAACAGGCTTGCGCTCGCGCCGAACAGTACGATCGCGCGGATGAACGGTCCCGCGGTGATCGCCGACACACTGGTCAAGACCTTCGGCAAGGACGTCCGGGCCCTGGACGGGGTGTCGCTGGAGGTCCAGCAGGGCACCGTGCTGGGCCTGCTCGGGCCGAACGGCGCCGGCAAGACCACGACCGTCGACATCCTGACCACGCTGCTGCAGCCGGACTCCGGACGGGCCGAGGTGGCCGGCATCGACGTGTTGCGCGACCCCGAGGCGGTCCGCCGCAAGATCGGCCTGGCCGGGCAGTACGCGGCCGTGGACGAGAACCTGACCGGCTCGGAGAACCTCACGCTGGTCGGCCGGCTCAACCACCTGCCGACGGCCGAGGCGAAGTCCCGGGCGGCCGAGCTGCTGGAGCGCTTCGAGCTCTCCGACGCCGCCGGGCGGACGGCCAAGACGTACTCCGGGGGGATGCGGCGGCGGCTGGACCTGGCCGCGGCGCTGGTGGCCCGGCCGCCGGTGCTGTTCCTGGACGAGCCGACCACCGGGCTCGACCCGCGCAGCCGGATCGAGCTCTGGGGCGTGATCGAGGACCTGGTCCGGGAGGGGACCACGCTGCTGCTGACCACGCAGTACCTGGAGGAGGCCGACCGGCTGGCCGACCGCATCTCGGTGGTCGACCGGGGCCGGGTCATCGCCGAGGGCACCTCGTCCGAGCTCAAGGCCACGCTCGGCGGGGCGCTGGTCGAGGTCCGGCTGGCCGACGCGGCCGAGGCGAGCCGGGTCGTGGCCACGCTGTCCGGCGCGGGCAGCGGGGACGCGACCACCGACGACGAGCTGGTCCGGGTGCCGGCCAAGGACGGGACCGCGACGCTGGCCGAGGTCGTCCGGCGGCTGGACGCGGCCGGGGTCCAGGCCCGCGGGCTGCAGCTGCGGGAGCCGAGCCTGGACGACGTCTTCCTCTCCCTGACCGGGCACGCCGCCGAGGAGAACACGGCCGGGGCGCCCGGCCGACGCCGCGACGACGGGAGCGACCGATGACCACCGTGACCGAACGCCGGCCCTCCCAGGGCAGCGGCCCGGCCTGGGCGCTGCGCGACACCGGCGCGATGGCCGGGCGCAACCTGCGCCGGCTCACCCGCCAGCCCGAGCAGATCGTGTTCAACCTGGTCTCGCCGATCATGTTCGTACTGCTGTTCCGGTACGTCTTCGGCGGCGCGATCAGCGGTCTGCAGGGGCTGAACTACGTCAACTACCTGATCCCCGGGATCGCCGTGCAGACGGTGCTGTTCAGCGCCGGCACCACCGGGTTCGCGCTCGCCGACGACATGCAGAAGGGGTTCGTCAAGCGGCTGCGGTCGCTGCCGATGGCCCGCAGCGCCGTCTTCGGCGGCCGGGTCGCGTCGGACACGGTGCTCAACGCGTTCGGCCTGGTGGTCCTGCTCGCCACCGGGTTCGCGGTCGGCTTCCGGCCGGCCAACGCGCTCGGCCTGGTGCTCGCGGCGTTGCTGCTGCTGCTGTTCGCGCTGGCCACCAGCCTCGGCTACGCGCTGATCGGCATGACCGTCCGCAGCCCGGAGGCGGTCAACGCGGCGACGTTCCCGATCATCTTCCCGCTGACGTTCGCGTCCTCGGCGTTCGTGCCGGTGAAGACGATGCCGAGCTGGCTGCAGGGTTTCGCGACGCACCAGCCGGTCAGCATCGTGATCAACGCGGCCCGCTCGCTGATCCTCGGCGACACGGCCACGCCCCAGCAGCGCGAGCTGCTGCTCGGCAACACCGGGACGGGTTCGCTGGTGCTGCAGTCGCTGGCCTGGACCCTCGGCATCGGCCTGCTCTTCGGCGTCCTCTGCACCCGCCGCTACCGAGCCCTCAGCCGCTGAGTCCGCAGCGGCCGGTCAGGCCCGGCCGGGGTCGTGCTGGACGAAGTCCTTGGTGCGGATCGCGACGAAGGCCACGACCGCGGAGGCGAGCGCGATGATCGCCGCGACGAGCAGGATGCGGTTCAACCCGGCCGCGAACGCGGCGGTGGCGATCTGCGCCGCCGGTCCGCGGGACGAGGCCGGCAGGCTGCCGAGCGCCGGGCCGACGTCGCCGGAGCGGATCGCGGTGGCCAGCGTCTCGCCCTTCCCGGCCAGCCCCGGTACGGCGGCGACGTGGTCGAGCACGTAGCCCTGGACCCGGCTGGAGAACAGCGTGCCCAGCAGCGCGATGCCGGTGGCGATGCCGACCTGGCGGAAGGTCGAGTTGATGCCCGAGGCCATGCCGGCCTGCTGCGGCCGGACCACGCCGACCGCGGTCGAGGCCAGCGGCGGGTTGACCATGCCGATGCCCGCGCCCGCGACGATCAGGCCGGGGATGAGGTGGGTCCAGCTCGAGGTCGCGTCCAGCCCGCGCATGAGCAGCAGCCCGATGCCGACCAGCAGCAGCCCCGGCCCGATGAGCAGCCGGACCGGGACCCGGGAGGACAGCCGGCCGGCCAGGGTCGAGGTCGCCAGCGTCCCGCCGGAGAGCACCAGCAGCCGCAGGCCGGTGCCGAGCGCGCTGTAACCGAGCACGTCCTGGACGTAGAGGACGAGGTAGAGCAGCAGCGCGAAGATCGACGCGCTCATCCCGAAGGCCGCGACCGAGCCGCCGGTGAAGGTCGGCAGCCGGAACAGGCTCAGGTCGAACATCGGCTGCCGCCCGCGCCACTCCACGACCAGGAACGCGGCCATCAGCACCGCCGCGGCGATCAGGAAGCCGAGCACCCGGCCGTCGGAGAAGGTGCGCTGGTTGGACTCGATCAGGCCGTAGACGAGGCTCGCCAGCGCCAGGGTGAACAGCGCGAAGCCGACCCAGTCGGGCCGGCGGGCCCGCGGCGCCCGGGACTCGGCCACCCGGGTCGCCGCGATGACGATCGCGATCACGCCGAGCGGCAGGTTGACCAGGAAGATCCAGCGCCAGGACAGGCCCGAGGTCAGCGCGCCGCCGAGCAGCGGGCCGATCGCGACGGCCAGCCCGGTGATCGCGCCCCAGACGCCGAACGCGGTGCCCCGCTCCTTGCCCCGGAAGGCGTCCGCGAGCAGCGCCAGCGAGACCGAGAACATGATCGCGCCGCCGACGCCCTGCAGGCCGCGGGAGAGCTGGAGGATCAGCGTGGACCCGGCGACCCCGCAGAGCAGCGAGGCCAGGGTGAACACGGCCAGCCCGACGACGTAGAGCCGGCGCCGCCCGTAGAGGTCGGCCAGGCTGCCGGCGGTGAGCAGCAACGCCGCCAGCGTCAGGGCGTACGCGTCGACGACCCACTGCAGGCCGGAGAAGCTCGCCCCCAGCGCCGTCTGGATGTCCGGCAGCGCGACGTTGACGATCGTGATGTCCAGCAACAGCATGAACGTGCCGAGGCAGACCGCCACCAGCGTCCACCACTTCGTGGTCCCGTGGTCGGGCTCCGCGCCCTCCACCGGTGCGGCACTGGTGCCGGTCTCCGTCATCGCCGTCTCGCTCCGATCAAGGGTGGAGGCCCGCGGGCATTCCCCCCGCGGAGCCGCCGCGACCGTACCTCCCCCGGTTCTCCTCGGCGCGGCGGCGCTGCTTCGGCGGCGCTACCTCGGCGGCAGTGACCGGGCGTACGCAACGCCGTGGGCGACCCAGCGCCGCAGCTCGTCGTCGGTCCGGACCGCCTCCGGGTCCACCCGCAGCCAGCCGTCCATCTCCCGGCCGCGCATCTCGAACCGCCGGACCAGCGGCTCGTCCAGCAGCGACTCGGTGTCGGCCGGGTCGACCCGCAGCAGCAGGCCGCCCTGGCTGCTGGCGGCGACCGCCATGGACCCGCCGATCAGGAACGCGTGCCCGCCGAACATGCGCTTCTCGGTCAGGCCCGGTTCGGCCCCGACGACGGTGCGGATCCGGTCGGCGAGCTCGGCGTCGTACGGCATCGCCAGAGTCTGCCCGGCCGCGGCCCGGGCGGCTACGGTCTCCGGCCATGCCGTACGTCGCCGATCCGCGGGCGGACCAGTACATCGACGCGCTGCCGGATGGCCCGGCAGATCATCGCGACCAACCGGGCCGGCGGCTGGCGGAAGCTGAGGAACCCCACCTGGCCGGGTCAGGCGGGGACGCCGTCGGGGTCCTCGGGGTCGCCCGGGCCGGGCTCGGCCGGAGCGGGCGGCAGGGTCTCGGGGGTGTCCGGGAGCAGCTCGCCGGGATCGTCCGGGGCGGCCTCGCCCGGGTCGATCGGTGGGTAGCTGGCCGGGTCGAGTTCCGGTTCCACCATCGGACCAGTCAACCAGGACGCGGCTCGTGGTGATCGGCGCGGGGGGTAGAACCGAGCCGCGGGCTGTCCTGATCAGCACCGGCAGGAGTGAGCCGCGGGCTGGTGGTGATCGGCGTGGGTGGGACCATGCCGCGGGGACGTCGCAAAGGAGCGTGTGCATGCCGATACCGCGGGTGATGGCCCGGGTCAACAAGCGGGTGTCGAACAAGGTGCTGCGCCCGATCGTGCTGCGGTTGCCCGGCTTCGGCGAGGTCACCCACCGCGGCCGCCGGTCCGGGCGGGAGTTCCGGACACCGGTCAGCGTCTTCCTCAAGCCCGGCCGCGTCGTCTTCGCCCTCACGTACGGCAAGGACAGCGACTGGGTGAAGAACGTGCTCGCGGCCGGCTCCTGCGACCTGCGCGTCCGCGGCGGCCGCAGCCTGCACCTGGTCGGCCCGCGGCTGGTGCACGACGAGACCCGGGCCGAGATCAACGCACCCGTCCGGCTGATCCTGCGGGCGATCCGGGTCGAGGACTTCCTGGTCTGCGACACCGCCTGACGGCGGGCTGCTCAGAGCACGGAGTCGAGCAGCCCGGGGAAGCGGGCGTCCACCTCGTCCCGGCGCAGTGAGATCATCCGCTGCCGCCCGGCCGGCTCGTTGCGGACCAGGCCGGCCTCGCGCAGCGTCTTCAGGTGGTGCGAGAACGTCGACTTCGGCGCGTCCGGGTCGACGACCTGGCAGTTCGCGACGGTCTGCGGCCCGCTGCGGGCGATGAGCCGGACGAGATCGAGGCGGGCCGGGTCGCTCAGCGCGAACAGGACCGCGGTCAGCTCGACCTCGGTCAGCGGCGGGTGCGTCAGCTCGCGGGTGGTGACAGCCATGACAGTTCGACTTTCTTGGAACTATTCTCGCGGTGGTGGTGTTCGGACCGTTCGATACAACTCGAACGGTCCGCCGATCGGAGCCACCAGTGTCCACCCTGAGACTCATCTCACATCCCGCGGCACTCGCCCGGCGCATGCCCCGGGCCGCGGCCTTCTGGGTCGTCGGCGCCACCGTGGTCGCGATGCTCGCCGCCTCCAGCGCGCCGAGCCCGCTCTACCCCGTCTACCAGCAGGAGTTCGGCTTCTCCGCGCTGGAGCTGACCACGATCTTCGCCGTGTACGTGCTGGCCCTGCTGGTCAGCCTGCTCACCGTCGGCCGGCTGTCGGACTTCGTCGGGCGGCGCCCGGTGCTGGCCGCCGCCCTCGCCGTCGAGGCGATCGCGATGGCCGTCTTCCTCGACGCCGGCAGCAGCACCTGGCTGCTGGCCGCACGGACCGTGCAGGGGCTGGCGACCGGGGCCGCGATCGGCGTGCTCGGCGCGTACCTGCTGGACCTCCAGCCGGCCGACGGCTCCCGCCTCGGCTCGCTGGTGAACAGCGCCGCGCCCGCGACCGGGCTCGGCGTGGGCGCGCTCGGCACCGGCCTGCTCGTCCAGTACGGCCCGCACCCGACCCGGCTGGTCTTCCTCATCCTCATCGTGGTCTTCGCCGCGCTGGCCGTGGTCACGGCGGCGCTGCCGGAGACGGTCCGCCGGATGCCCGGGGCGGTCGCCTCGCTGCGGCCGCAGGTCGCGGTGCCGGCACCGGCCCGGAAGGCGTTCGCGGCCGCGGTGCCGACGATGATGGCGACCTGGGCCCTGGGCGGGCTGATGCTCTCGGTCGGCGGGTCCCTGGTGCGCACCGTCTTCGGCGCGCCGAACTCGGCCGTCGTCGGGCTGGTGCTCGGGATCTTCGCGGGCTCCGGCGCGCTGGCCGCGGTGCTGGTCAGCCGGATGGCACCGGCGCCGATGGAGCGGCTCGGGACGCTCGCGCTGGTCGTCGGCAGCGGGCTGTTCCTGACCGCGCTGGCGCTCTCCTCGCTCGGGCTGTTCGTGGTCGCGGCCGTGGTCGCCGGCAGCGGGTTCGGGGCCGGATTCCTCGGCTCGCTGCGGTCGGTGACGCAACTGGCCCGGCCGCACGAGCGGGCGGCGCTGCTGTCGGCCGTCTACCTGGCCAGCTACCTCGCGTTCAGCATCCCGGCGCTGGTCGCGGGCGTGCTCATCACGCACGTCGGGCTGCGCGAGACCGCGCTCTGGTACGGCGGGCTGGTCGGCGTCGCCGCGCTGGTCAGCCTGGTCGCGGGGTCGGTGGTCGCCCGCCCGGCCGCCACGGCGGCCCGCCCCTGCCCCCAGCTGCAGACCCAGTCCTAACCTCGGGACATGAGCCTGCTGGACCTGGATCCGGATCAGTTGCTGTCGACGACCCGCGCCGTACGGAAGCGGCTCGATCTCACCCGGCCGGTGCCGGACGAGCTGATCCGCGAGTGCGTCGCGCTGGCCCTGCAGGCTCCGTCCGGCTCGAACGTCGTGACGATGCGGTTCGTGGTGGTCCGTGACCAGGCCGCCCGGGCCGCGATCGGCGAGGTCTACCGCCAGGTGTACGCGGGCTACCGCGCGTCCGCGGGCTACCCCGGCAACGCGACCGGCGACCCCGGGCGGGACCGGGTCCAGGCCCGGGTCGCCGCGTCCGCCGACCACCTCGGCGAGCACCTGGGCGAGGTGCCCGTCCTGGTGCTGGGCTGCACGCAGGGCCGGAACCGGGCCGCGGCCGAGGCGGGCCAGGGCAACATCCTGCCGGGGATGTGGAGCTTCATGCTCGCCGCCCGGGCCCGCGGCCTCGGCACCGCCTGGACCACGATGCACCGCGCCCGGGAGCGGGACGTCGCCGACATCCTCGGCATCCCGTACGAGACGGTGGCCCAGGCCGTCCTCACCCCGGTCGCGTACACGGTCGGCACCGACTTCTCCCCCGCCGCCCGCCCGGCTCCGGACACGGTGATCCACTGGGACACGTGGTGACGCTCAGCGCGAGCTGAGGAACCCTTCCAGCGCGGCCAGGCCGGGCTCGGGATCGCGGCGGCCGAGGCCGATGCGGAACCGGTCGGCCGGCACCGGCGCCAGCTCCGAGGCGTAGATGCCGGCCGGCAGCAGCAGCACGCCCGCGGTCTCGACCAGCTCACGGCAGAACGCCTCGACGCCGTCCGGGCCGCGGTAGCGCGGGAAGGCCACGCAGCCGCCCTGCGGCGGCGCCCAGTCGAAGAGGTCCTCGTGCCGGGCGAAGAAGTCGCCGACCGGGCCGAGGTTGGCCCGCACGATCTCCCGGTTGCGCTGCTGTATCCGCGGCCCGGACTCCAGCGCGATCGCGGCCAGCCGCTCGCTCGGGCCGGCGTTGCAGATCGACGTGTAGTGCTTGTGCCGTTCCAGCGACTGCAGCAGCGCGTGGTCGCGGCAGGCGATCCAGCCCACCCGCAGCCCCGGCAGCCCGTACGACTTGGACAGCACGTTGACCGAGACCGCCGTCGGCGACAGGTCCGCGGCCTGGGCCAGGGTGCGGTCGCCGTCGAGCTCGAGGCCGCGGTAGACCTCGTCGGCGAGCAGCCGGAGGCCGCGTTCCTCGCACAGGTCGACCAGGCCCTGCCAGGTGGCGTGGTCGGGTACGGCACCGGTCGGGTTGTTGGGGAAGTTCACCGCGACCAGGGTGGTGTTCGGGCGCAGCGCGGCCCGCACGGCGTCGAGGTCCAGTCGCCAGCCGTCGGCCTCGTCCAGCAGCACGCCGCTCACCTCGGCCCCGGCGGCGCGCGGGACCTCCTCCAGCGCCTGGTAGTTCGGCACGGTGACGACGACGTGGTCACCCGGTCCGGCCAGCAGCTGCATCGCCCAGAAGATCGCCTCCTCGGCACCGGCGAAGGCGAGGACGTCCTCGGGCGTGCAGGTCTCGTACGTGGCGGCGATCGCCGTCCGGAGCCGGTCGGTGCCCCAGGTCTCGACGTAGGACAGCCGGAGGTCGGCGAAGGACTCCTCCTCGCCGCCGAGCGCGAGCAGCTCGCCGACGGTCAGGGTCTCGGCGTCGGACGCGGTGAGGTGGTGGGTGGCGGCGAACTCCCAGCGGGAGAAGTACGTCTCCAGCCGGAAGTCGCCCAGGCTCGCGGCGAAGCCGGGTCGCTCGTCCATCACCCCATGATGCCGACCTACCCAGGAGCGGCCCGGACCGCCGACCGGCGGGCCCGGCCGGCGGGGGCGAGGGGCGGGTGTCAGGCGGCGGCGGGCCGGGACGGCGGGCCGGGACGGCGGCAGCGCGGCTGCGCCGGCAGGTCTCGCGGCACCGCGAGCCGGCTCCAGACCGTCTTCCCGCCGCCCGCGACCGGGATCACGCCCCAGTCCGAGGACAGGGCGGCCACGATCCGTAACCCTCGTCCGCAGGCCGCATGCGGTGTCGGCGGACGCATCGTCGGGGTCCCGGCGGCGTCGTCCTGCACCGAGATCTCCAGCCACTGGTCGTGCACGGTGACGCTCACCTCGACGTGGTCGCAGTCGGCGTTCACGGAGTTGGCGGCCAGCTCGCTGACCACGAGCTCGGCATCGCCGACCAGCTCGTGGGCGTCGTGGGTGCGGAAGACGTCGTGGATGCACGACCGGACGAATCGGCGTACCTCTCCGATCGCGGTCTTCTCACACGTAGCGTCGTGCCGCCGTCGCCAGCACACCGAAACCTCCGCTTTCGCCCCGCAGCGGGACATCCTTTTAGGTACCCCCGCTCGGCCCGGCGAACCACCCGACCGGGGTGGAGAGGTCTTCAGCCGTGCGCGGAGCGCAGTCGCCGGCCGGGACGGATCGCTCGGGACGCGGCTCTCTCCGACCCGGCCGGGCCCGCGTCCTAGGGTGGCGCATGCCTCGAGTCGACCTGACCTTCGACTGCACCGACGCCCAGCGGCTGGCCGCGTTCTGGCGGCTGGCCCTCGGCTACGAGGACGAGCCGCCGCCGGCGCCGTACGCGACCCGCGAGGACTGGCTGGCCCACTACGACGTACCGCCGGAGGAGTGGAACGACTCGGCCTACCTGCGGGACCCGGCCGGGGTCGGCCCGCGGCTGTCGATCCTCAAGGTGCCCGAGCCCAAGGTGGCGAAGAACCGGCTGCACATGGACGTCCGGGTGTCCGGCGCCGGAACGCCGGAGCAGCGCTGGACCGAGGTGACGGCGGCGGCGCGGCGCCTGACCGAGGCCGGCGGCCGGGTGCTCGCCGTGGACGGCACCCACCACATCGTCATGGCCGACCCCGAGGGCAACGAGTTCTGCCTCACCTGACGGGCCCGCGGCTGAGGCGGCCCCGCCCGGTTAGCGTGGCCGGGTGCAGGACGAGCAGGTAAGGGTCAGCACCGGCAGAGGAGCCGGCGTCGCCGCGATCATCGTCGCGGCGGTCTGCCTGCGCCCGGCGCTGACCTCCGTCGGCCCCGTGCTCACGCTGATCGGCGACGACACCGGGCTGAGCAACACCCTGCTGGGCCTGCTCAGCGCGCTCCCGTTGCTGGCGTTCTCGGCGGTGTCGCCGCTGGTGCAGGGGCCGGCCCGGCGGCTCGGCATCGAGCGGACGGTGGTCTGGGCGCTGGCCGCGCTGGCCGTCGGGGTGGTGGTCCGGTCGCTGCCGGGGCTGCCGTCGCTCTGGCTCGGCACCGCGCTGGCCGGCGCCGGCATCGCCGTCTGCAACGTGCTGATCCCGGTCGTGGTCCGCCGCGACCACCCCGCTCGGGTCGCGTTGATGACCGGGCTCTACTCCGCGACGATGGGGACGGCCGCGGCGCTGGCCTCGGGGGTCTCGCTGCCGCTGTCCCACCTGCCGGGCGAGTGGCGCTGGTCGCTGGGGGTCTGGGCGCTGCCGGCCGCCGCGGCGGTGGTGTTCTGGAGCCTGCGGCCGCCGCGGGAACAGGCGGTGCCGCCCCCGGAGGTCGACCACCGACCCGTCTGGCGGTCGGCCGCGGCCTGGCGGCTGACCGCGATCATGGGCCTGCAGTCGACCAGCTTCTACGTGATGGCCGCCTGGCTGCCGTCGATCGCGACCAGCCACGGCGTGTCCGGCACGCTCGGCGGCTGGTACCTGTTCGCGTACCAGGTGGTCGGCCTGCTGACCGGCCTGGCCGTGCCCGCGATCCTGCACCGCACCGGGACCGCGGCCACCGGGGCGATCGTGAGCGCGCCGATGGTCGCGGCCGCCCTCGGGATCGTGGTGCTGCCGGCCGCGCTGCCGCTCTGGGTGGTCCTGGCCGGGGCCAGCTCCGGCGCCGCCCTGGTCTACGCGCTGACCCGGATCAGCCTGACCGCCCGGACCTCCGCGCACGCCACCCGGCTCTCGGGCATGGCCCAGTCGATCGGCTACCTGCTGGCCGCGACCGGGCCGGTGGTGGTCGGCTGGCTGCGCGACCGGACCGGCTCCTGGACGCCGGCACTGCTGCTGATCGCCGCGATCGCGCTCACCCAGGGCACGGTGTCGGCGGTCCGCAGCCGGGCGACATGACCCGCCGGTCGATCGGCCTGCTCGCCGCCGGGCACGCCTGCGTCGACGTCTACCAGGGCGCGGTCGCCGCGCTGGTCCCGTTCTTCGTCTCCGAACGCGCCTACTCCTACGCGGCCGCGTCCGGCATCGTGCTGGCGGCCTCGCTGCTGTCCTCGGTCGCGCAGCCGCTGTTCGGGGCGCTGACCGACCGGCGGCCGCTGCCCTGGCTGCTGCCGGCGGCGACCGCGACCGCCGGGATCGGGATCGCGCTGTCCGGCGTCAGCTCCTCGTACGCGCTGACGCTGCTGGCGGTGGCGGTGTCCGGGGTCGGGGTGGCCGCCTACCACCCCGAGTCGGCCGCGGTGGCCCGGACCGCCAGCGCCGGCAGCCACACCGCGATGGGCTGGTTCTCCCTCGGCGGCAACATCGGCTTCGCCACCGCGCCGCTGCTGGTCACCGCCGTGGTCGCCACCGGCGGCCTGACCCGGACCCCGCTGCTGGTGATCCCGGCGCTGGCCGGCGCGGTCGCCGCGGTGGCGGCCCTGCGGGTCATCTCCGGCAGCCGGACGGCCCCGCGCCCCGACCGCGCCGGGACCGACGACCGGCGTTCGTTCCTGCGGCTGGCCGGGGCGATCGTGTTCCGCTCGATCGTGTTCGTGGGCCTCAGCGCCTTCGTCTCCCTGTACGCCCAGCAGCGGGTCGGCGGCGGCCCCGCGGTCGGCGCGGCCGCCCTGCTCGTCCTGTACGCCGGCGGCGCCGTCGGCACCGTGGCCGGCGGCCGGCTGGCCGAGCGGTGGAGCCGGGTCACGGTGGTGCGCTGGTCGTACCTGCTGACGGTGCTCGCGGTGGCCGGCGTCGTCCTGGTCCCGGGACCGGCGCTGTTCGGTTTCGTCGCGCTCGCCTCGGCCGGCCTGTACGTGCCGTTCTCCCTGCAGGTCACGCTCGGGCAGGACTACCTGCCCAGCCGGGTCGGCACCGCCAGCGGGGTCACGCTCGGGCTCACGGTCAGCGTGGGCGGCCTGGCCAGCCCGGTTCTCGGCGCGATCGCCGACGCGAGCAGCCTGCAGACCGCGCTGACCCCGCTGATCGCGCTGCCGGTGGTCAGCTGGCTGTTCGTCCGGCGGCTGCCCGAGCCCGCGATCGTCGCGGCGCCGCGCTGAGTCCTACCAGGCTCTCGACCCGGCGAGTTCGGGCCGGTGGTCTCGCGGCCGGCGAGAGGCCGGCCCCCGGGAGCAGGCCGGGCCTGGCGCGCTCAGGCCGGCAGCTCCCAGACCGACACGTGGGAGGGGCTCTCGGCGGTGAACTCGGCCCGGCTCCAGTCGGCCCAGCGCTCCCGCAGCCGCAGCCCGGCCAGCTCCGCCATCAGGTCCACTTCGGACGGCCAGACGTAGCGGTGTCGGGAATGGAAGGCCTGGCCCTCCGCCAGCCAGTAGTGGTGGGAGACGAGGCCCTGCCGCAGCAGGTCGTACGTGTCGAAGCCGACCCGCTGGTCCTCGATCCGGAACGCCTGCGCCGTCGCGCCGATCGGCAGCCGGCGCAGGTCCGGCACGAACACCTCGATCACGAAGTGCCCGCCGGGCCGCAGGTGCCGGGCGGCGTTGCGGAAGCAGGCGACCTGCTCGGCCTGGGTCAGCAGGTTCGTGATCGTGTTGTAGACCAGGTAGACGAGGTCGAACGTCCCCGGCACCCGGTCGGTGGCCATGTCGCCGAGCACGGCGTCGATCCCGTCCGCGCCCGGCTTCGCCCGCAGCGCCGCCAGCATCCCGGCCGAACTGTCCACACCGGACACCGCGATCCCGTGTTCCCGCAGCGGCAGGGCGATCCGGCCGGTGCCGATCGCGAACTCCAGCGCGCGGCCGCCGGGGGCGAGCGCGGCGAGGAAGCCGACGGCCGGGCCGAGGATGTCCGGCGCGTACATGTCGGCCGAGTCCGCGTCGTACCGGGTGGCCTGCTCGTCCCATCCGCTCATGGACCGGACCGTGGCACGAACCGCCCTGCCGTCACTACCGGAATACGGCGTCGCCGCTGGTCTCGTGTTCCCAGACGACGATGTCGGCCGCGCGCAGCAGCGACAGCGGGCGCTCGTCCGGCGTCCGGACGGTCGCGGCGAGCTCGGCCAGCCAGTCCCGGTTCGCGACCAGGTCGGCCTGCAGCAGCCGCCACAGCCGCCGCGGCGTCTGCTTGTACGGACCGGCCGGCGGGCGTTCGCCGGTGTAGAACCGGTGCACCCGGCTGTCGAAGATCGGCACCAGGTCCGGCCGCTTGCGGTGCAGGATCTTCGTCACCGCCACGGCCTTGAACCCGTGCAGGCCCTCGCCGCCGGCCTCGCCGGAGGCGACGATCGCGGCGTCGACCGCGGCCCAGGCGGTGCCGGCGGGTGGGCCGTCGTCCGCGCCCAGATCGGCGTCGAGGAAGTGGTCGGTGGCGCTGTCCGGGTGGTCCAGCACGGCCTGCATCGCGTCGAGCACGAGCGGGCCGGGCCCGGTCGGCCGGAACAGCGGCACCACCTGCCGGTAGTTGATGCCGACGCTGAGCAGCGCCGGGGCCAGGCAGTCCAGCGGCGTCAGCTCGTCCGGAACGCCGAGCCGGTCATACGTCCGGAACGCCCGCGGCCCCTCCGGGTCGGTGTAGTACGCCAGGTGCCGCGCGGCACAGTCCCGCAACGACGCGATCGAGTTCGCCATCCGCCGAGCCCCCGTGACCAGTCCGCGCGCACCCCCGCCCGCCACGTGAGTATCAACCCGGGGTCGCCCGCTCACGGCCCCGACACCCCGCGGGCAAGACCGGCGCCGAGGTCGGCGGTGCGGATGGCGAACGGGCGCCACGACGGTGGGGTCGCGGCGGCGGAGCGGGCGCGGCGGGTCTGGTCCCACCCGCAGCGGCGACCGGCGCGGACCAGGACTCCTGCGGCGCCGGCCCCCAGGTCGGCGGTCAGGGTCGTCGCTGCGGCGGGCGGCGATACCAGCCCGGCGCCATCCGGACGAAGGCGCGACCGCGGATCTCCACCTCGTTGGAGTCGGCGAACCGTGCCCCCGGATCCAGCCCGTCCTCCGAGGTGCGGATCCGGCCGGCGGTGATCAGGCCGAGGAAGCAGCCGTAGTCGATGACGTACACGTCGTAGACGTCGCTGGGATGCTGCGGATCCAGTGAGACCCCCTGGCGGACCCGGTGGATCAGGCGGGCGTCGTACAGGCGCTGGATCACCTTCTCGTTCGACTCGCCCTTGCGGCGCAGCGGGATGATCCGGCTCTTCTGCCGGGCGCAGTGCTCGATGAGGTTGGTGAACACCTCGTGCGCCTGCCGGGGCAGCTGCCGTTCCTTGTCCCGCAGGTAGAAGTCCCGGGTGGCGTTGGCCACCTGGGTCGAGCCGATCGGCCGGCCGTACGCCATCCCGGCCGCCAGCGCCGCGATCTGCAGCGCATCGCGGGGAACGCCCTCCGCGCCGAGGACGAGGTGATGGAAGCTGGCCTCGTCGGCGAACAGCTCACGGGTCAGCGCGGTCGGGCTCGTCAGCCGGCGCAGCCGATCCTTCTCCGATACACCGAGACGACCGGCGATGGCGCTCACGTGCCGGAACAGCAGGTCGGCGTAGAAGTCCATGGTGGCGGCCGCGTCGTTGCGGAACAGCAGGAAGTCGTCGAGGTCGAGGCTGGCCGCCGTGTCGGCGCCCAGTTCCAGTCCGACGGCCGTGTCCGCGCTCTGGAAGACCGAACGCCCGTGGACGGCGCTGATCTTGACGACCACCCCGCCGGTGGCCAGGAAGGTCCGGCGCAGCAGGTCGGCCATCAGCGGCTGCACCTCCAGCGGCAGTGCCGACCACTCGTCGACCAGCAGCCAGAGCTCGTCCGGCGCGATCGCTTCGGCGATCGTCTGGATGGCCGCCGACAGCGGTCCGAGCAGCACGTGGTGGGACTCGCGTCCCCGGCTCACCGTGCGCTCCAGGTGTCGCTTCGACCGCTCGGCCCGGCGGCCCACCGTGACCGAGGCGCCGGGATCGCGGGACACCGCGAGCGCCATCTCGGCCGAGCGGCCGGAGTCCGACCGCTCCTCCTGCTGCCGCTCGATCTCGACCTCGCCGACGACCCGGATCCGGGTGGCCGCCGCGGCGAGGGCGTCCAGGCCGGCGCTGACCCGTTCCAGCCGATCACCCCAGCTGTCGGCCAGCACCTGGTCGCAGATCGAACCGTGGATCGACTCGACGACGTCGACCAGCAGCGCCGTCGCCTGCGGCAGGAAGTCCTCCTGGTTCGCCGAGTAGATGTCCTCGGGCGAGCCGATCCGGCGGAGGTCGACGTACACGGCGAGCTGGCCGTCGGCGATCTTCTCCTGCCGCAGGTAACGCAACACGTGCGTCTTGCCCGTCCCGCGCCGGCCGAACAGCACGTGGTGATCGGAGGACTGCAGATGCGCCATCAGCGAGCCGACCGGCACGAAGGCCTGCTCCAGGACGCACTCGGATGACGTCTCGGCCCGCTTCGCGGCCCGGATCAGCGTCTTGGACAGGTCGGTGTCCGACATGACGTGTTCCGATCGATGGCCCTGCTTGTTCGCTTCCCTGACCAGGAGGACGGCTGGGCCGACGTTGATACAGGCTGCGTCACCCTGCGCGCGGGCCCTGGGGGAAGTCCCCGATGCCGTGGGAGGTGAGCAGGCGGGCGAGGTTGTCCAGCGCCATGCGGGTGCCGGTCTCGTTGTCGGCGGCGGGGATCGCGTCGGGGAGGCCCTCGTGCTCCATCGTCACGTCGGTGCCGCCGCCGGCGTCGGCGAGCGTGGTGGTGATCGTCATCTCGCCGGCCAGCGCCGGGTCGGCGGTCTCGAACTCGAACCGCTCGACCACCCGCTCGTCCGGCACCAGCGTCACGAACCGCCCGTGGTACGTGTCGGTGCGGGCCTCGGACTTGCCCTGCGCGTCCGGCGCGTCGTACGTGAGCGAGACCCGGAACGCGCCGCCCTCGCGCGGCTCGAACTGGTGCACCACGCTGCTCATCCCGTCCGGCACCCGCCACCGCCCGACCGCATCGGGATCCAGGAGAGCCGCGTACACCCGGGCCCGGGGTGCGGCGATGTGCTGGGTCACCCGCGTCGCGTACATCCGCCCAACCTAACGGCGCCTAGCGGTCCCAGCGGTCCAGGTCCGGCGCGGGCGCGCGGTCCAGTGCCCAGGCCGCCAGGGCGGTCGCGCCGGCGCGGTCCGGCAGCCCGGCCACCAGGCCCGGCAGCATCAGCGCGACCAACTCGGCCGGCCAGTCCGCCGGCGTGTACGCCAGGCCCAGGTCGACGTGGTGGATCTCGACCTCCCGCCACCGCGAGTAGAGCAGCCGGCCGGCCGGGACCGTCCCGCCGTCGCCCGAACGACGCACCGGCCGCTCCCAGACCGTGGCCGGGAGCGTTCCGAGCAGGCGGTCGACGGCCGCGTCGGCGGCGAGCAGGTCGGCCCTGATCTCCTCCACCGGCCGGCCCGCGCCCGCATCGATCTCGGCCGTCCGCTGGGCCTCACCGCCGGGGTACTGCTCGACCTGCCGGCCGTCGGCCGCGGCCTCCAGCCGCCGGACGACCGAGTCGGCGTTGCGGGCGAGGTGGGTGAGCACGTGCCCGACGCTCCACCCCGGCAGCCGGCTCGGCGCCCGCACGGCCGCCTCGTCCAGGCCGCCGACCGTCCCGTGCAACCGCCCGTGCGCCACCCGCACGCCCTCGACCAGCTCCGGTGACTCCACCGGCCGAACCTAGCCACCGCACCCTCCGCCAGGCCGCGCCACCCCCGTGCACGGACGCGGCACGGACTCCGTCAGGGGGTCGAGGAGGGGGAGGGCGCGGGCGGTGGTGAGGTAGAGGACGGTGCGGCCGCGGCGTTCGGCCGTGACGAGGCCGCTGTCGCGCAGGACGGACAGGTGCTGGGAGACCGCGCTCGGGGTGACGCCGAGGGCCCGGGCCAGGTCGGTGGTCGTCGCCGGCGAGCGCAGCGCCTCCAGCAGCGACGCCCGGGGACGGCCGAGCAGGCGGACCGCGGAGCCGCGCGGCGGCCGGGTGCCGGCGGTCCAGAGCGCACCGGCCCCGCGGGCCGGGTAGCGCACCGTGGTCCGCGTGGTCGTGTGCAGCTTGACCAGCACGTACGGGGTGGCGAGCACGACCGGGAGCAGCACCAGCCCGCCGCCGGCGGCCGTCACGACCCGGTCGGTCCGGGGCCGGGTCACCCGCAGCCGCCCGTCCTGCCAGGCCAGGTCCGGGTGCAGGTCCTCGAACAGCCGCCGCGCTCCCCCGCCGGTCAGCTGCCGGGCCCGGTACGCGATGTCGGCGTCGAGCACGGCCCGGATCCGCGGCCAGTGCGGCGCCACCAGCCGGTCGTACGCGGCCCGCAGCTCGGCCGCGATCGCCCGCAGTCCGGCGGCCGGGTGCGCGGCCAGCTCGGCCGCCGCGTCCGGGAGGTCGTCGCCGAAGACCCGGCGCAGGCTGGCCCGGACCTGCCGGGCGGTGGTCCGGCGCATCGCGGCGAGCTCGTCGTCGAGGGTGCCGGCCGCCGAGACCGGCGCCGGGAACAGGAACTGCGGCCAGCTCGGCCGGCCGTTGACGATCAGCGGCCAGGTCCGCGGCAGCTCCAGCGGCCGGGCGGCGAGCTCGTCGGTGGCCCAGCGCAGCCAGCGCAGGCTCTGCTCCGGCCGGGCGGCGACGCCGCCGAGCAGCTGCAGCGCCGACAGCGTCTCCGACAGCGGCGAGACCGCGAACCGGGTCCCGGCCAGGTCGTCGACGCCGAGCTCCACGGTCAGGGCCACCGGCCGAGTATGTAGCACAGAGCTACACACTGTCCCGACGACTGTCCTGATCGGACACTCGCCCGGTGACCCGACTGTCCACCGAGTACCGGCGGCTGTGGTGGGCGGCGGCGGTGGACAACGTCGGCGACGGCGCGTTCGCCGCCGCCGTTGCGCTGCTGGCGGTGACGATCACCCGCGATCCGCGGCTGATCTCGGTCGTCTCGGCCGCGACGTACCTGCCCTGGCTGGTGTTGTCGTTGCCGGCCGGCGCCCTCGTCGACCGGTACGACCGGGCCGCGCTGATGTGGCGCGCGCAGGCCCTGCAGGCCGGGCTGGTCGCCGTCGTGGCCGTGCTGGCCGCGTTCGGGACGATCACGATCCCGGTGCTCGCCGTGCTCGCGTTCGGGCTCGGCGCGGGCGAGGTGGTGTTCGGCAACGCGGCCCAGGCGATCCTGCCCGACCTCGTCCCGAAACCCCTGCTGCACAAGGCGAACGCGGCCCAGTACACGGTCACCACGATCGGGCAGCTGTTCCTCGGGCCGCCGGTGGGCAGCCTGCTGTTCGCGGTCTCGGTGGCGCTGCCGTTCGGCCTGGACGCCGGGACGTTCGCGCTGTCGGCGGCGCTGCTGGCCACGCTGCCCCGGCGGGCCCGGCCGTCGGGGCAGCTGCCGATCCGGACCGCGATCGCGGACGGCCTGCGTTACCTGACCCGGCACCGGCTGCTGCGCACGCTCGCGCTGCTGCTCGGCGTCAACAACTTCTGTTTCCAGCTCGGCGGCGTGACGCTGGTGCTGCTGGCCACCCGGACGCTGCACCTCGACGCCCGCGGGTACGGGCTGCTGCTCGCCGGCGGGGCCGTCGGCAGCGTGGTCGGCGGGCTGGTGAACGCGCGGATCATCGCCCGGACCGGCGCGCTGCCGGCGCTGCTGGCCGCGCTGGCGGCGAACGTGCTGCTGTTCGTCGGCATCGGGCTGGCGCCGGACCCGGCGGTGCTGGCGGTGCTGCTGGCCGGCAACGGGTTCGTCACCGGGCTCTGGAACATCGTGACCGTGAGCCTGCGCCAGCAGATCGTGCCGTCGGAACTGCTGGGCCGGGTCAACAGCGTCTACCGGATGCTGGGCTGGGGGCTGATCCCGCCCGGCGCGCTCACCGGCGGGCTGGTGGCGCACGCCCTCGGCGTCCGCGCCGGCTATCCCGTCGCCGGCGCGATCCGCGCGCTCGCCCTGCTCGTCGCGCTCCCCGTCCTCGTACGGGAGCTCAGCGCGGAGCGGGGCCCCGGTGGGCGACGTGGTCGGCCCAGGTGAGTTCGCCGACGGCGCGGTCGGGGGCGAGGTTCGCACCGGCCCGGATCGCCCGCGCCGCCGGACTGCGGACCGGCAGGATCAGCCGGCGCCGCCCGGTGGCTCGCAGGTACGTCCGGACGAGCCCGGCCATCGGGAGAGCCTCCGGCCCGGCCAGGTCCGGCCGCCATCGACGTGCTCGCCGACCCGGACCGCCTCGCCGCCTCCGCCTGGGCTGAGCCCGTTTGCCGTCCGTTTGCCGGGGGGTTTCTAGCGTCGCGCCGTGACCACGCCGTCCGCGGTCGACGCGGCCTCCCGCACCCTCGTCTGCCTGCACGCCCACCCCGACGACGAGGCCCTGCTGACCGGCGGCCTGATGGCCCGCGCGGCGGCCGAGGGGCACCGGGTCGTGCTGGTCGTCGCGACCCGCGGCGAGGCCGGGCTGACCGACGCCGCCCGCCGGGACGGGCTCGGCGACCGCCGGGTCCGGGAGCTGGAGACGGCCGCGTCCGCGCTCGGCTGCTACGACGTGCGCTGGCTCGGCCACGCCGACTCCGGCATGGACGGTGCGCACCGGGTCCCGGGCGCGTTCGCCGACGCCGACGTCGAGGCCGTGGCCGAGCAGGTGGCCGTGATCCTGCGGGCCGAGCGGGCCGACGCGCTGACCGTGTACGACCCGGCCGGCGGCTACGGCCACCCCGACCACGTGCAGGTGCACCGGGTCGGGGTCCGGGCCGCGGCGCTGGCCGGCACGCCGGTCGTGCTGGAGGCGACCGTGGACCGGGACACGCTGCTGCGGGTGGTCCGGCTGCTGCGCCGGCTGCCCGTGCTGCGGCGGCGCTGGTCGATGCCGGCGCTGGACCGGGCGTACACGCCGCGGGCGGAGCTGACCCACGAGCTGGACGTCCGGCCGTACCTGGCGGCGAAGCGGGCGGCGCTGGCCGCGCACGCCAGCCAGGCCGGCGCCGACACCGGGATCCGGACGGTGGCGGTGCTGCTGCGGCTGCCCCGCCCGGTGTTCGCCCGCGTCCTCGGCCGGGAGTGGTACGTCGAGCGCGGCCGGGTCCCGGGCCCGCCGCTGTCCGACGACGTCTTCGCCTCGCTGCGTACGCCGGTCCGGCAGGACGCATGAGGATCGCGCACGTCAGCGACTCGTACCTGCCGCGGCTCGGCGGGATGGAGCTGCAGATCGCCGGGCTCGCGGGCCACCAGCAGGCGGCCGGGCACACCGTCGAGGTCGTCACCGGCTCCGGCCCGGGACCGGAGCCCGATCCGCTGCCGGTGCACCGGGTGAGCGGCCCGCGGGTACGCCGCCCCGCCGCCGCCGTCCGTACGGTCCTGGGCGGGAAGTTCGACGCCGTGCACGTGCACGTCGGGGTGGGCTCGCCGCTGGCGTTCTCGGTCGCGGGCGCGGCCGCCCGGGCCGGCATCCCGACCGTGGTGACCGTGCACTCGCTCTGGGCGTACGTGGCCCCGATCTTCCGGTCGGTCGACGCGGTCGCCGGGATCAGCCGGTTGCCGATCCGCTGGACCGCGGTCAGCGCGGCCGCCGCGGCCCCGGTCCGCCGGATGCTCCCCCGCGGCACCACCGTGACGATGCTGCCCAACGGCATCGACCAGGGGGACTGGGACCAGCCGCGGCGGCCCCGGATCCCGGACACGATCGTGATCGCCGCGGTGATGCGGCTGACCGTTCGCAAGCGCACCCTGCCGCTGCTGCGCATGCTGCGGCAGGCCCGGGCCGAGATCCCGGACTCGATCCGGCTGCGGGCCGTGGTGCTCGGGGACGGACCGCGCCGGCCGGCGGCCCAGCGGTACCTGCGCGAACACGGCATGATGCCGTGGGTGACCCTTCCCGGCAGTGCCCCGCGCTCGGTCGTCGCCGGCCTGCTGCACTCGGCCGACGTGTTCGTGGCGCCGGCCGGGCTGGAGTCGTTCGGCATCGCGGCGCTGGAGGCCCGCTGCGCCGGGCTGCCGGTGCTGGCCCGGGCCTCGACCGGGGTGGTCGAGTTCGTCCGGCACGGGCAGGAGGGGCTGCTGTCCGGCACCGACGAGCAGATGGCCGCGCAGCTGGTCCGGCTGGCCACCGACGAGCCGCTGCGCGAGTCGATCTCCCGGCACAACCGGGAGACGCCCTGCCCGATCAGCTGGGACGCGGTGCTGGCCCGCTCGGCCGCCGCGTACGACGAGGCGGCGGCGCTGCTGGGCATGCCCCGTCCGCTCACCGGGGCCCGGCGGTGACCGCGCTCGACCCGATCGAGGACGGCCGGATCTCGCCGGTGACCACCGGGCTGGCCGGGCTGGTCGCGCTCGGCGCGGTCGTCGTCGCGGTGCTGCACCGGTCCGCGCTGGCCGGTGGGGCCGGCCAGCTGCTGGCCGCGGACGGCGAGTGGCTGATCTTCGCCGCCGCGGCCGCCTGCCTGATCTGGATCTCCGGGACGGTCATGCAGATGGGCGTGCTGGCCGACCGGCCGCCGCTGCTGCGGCTGTTCGCGGTCCAGGTCGCGGGCTCGTTCGTCAACCACGTGCTGCCGGCCGGGGCCGGCGGGCTGGCCGTGAACGTCCGGTTCCTGCGCCGGCAGGGGATGACCCGCGACGCCGCGTTCGCCTGCCAGGCACTGAACGCCAGCGCCGGCGCGGTGACCCACCTGGCGCTGCTGGTGGCGACGATCGCGTTCGCCCCGCCGGCGCTGCGGACGGAGGCGAGCACCCGGGTCGACCGGCTCTCCGACGGGTCCGGCGGCCTCGTGCTGGCCGGTGTCCTGGTCGTGCTGGCCGCCGCCGCGGTGCTGGCCCGGCGGCCGCTGCGGGCGGTGCGGGTCCGGGTGGTCGAGGAGTACCGCCGGCTGGCCGCGGTCGCCACCCACCCGCGGCGGGCGGCCCAGCTCTGGGCCGGCGCGCTCGCCCTGCCGGTCGTGCACGGGATCGTCCTGTACGGCGTCCTGCACGCGGTCGGGAGCCCGCTCCCGCTCGGGGTGGTGCTGGCGGTCTACCTCGGCTCGTCCGCGCTGAGCGCGCTGATCCCGTCACCCGGCGGCATCGGTAGCCTGGACGTCGTGCTCGGAGCCGCGTTGGTCGCGTCCGGCCTGACGGTGCCGGCGGCCGTGGGCGGGCTGCTGGCGTACCGGTTCCTCACGGTGTGGGTGCCGCTCGTGCCGGGCGCCTGGACCCTCGGGGTGCTCGTGAAACGCCGCATCATTTGATGGGATTGCGCCGCGACCGCGTCCGGCCGTACCTGCTCGGCGAGATCGTCGTCGTGCTCCTGCTGGTGCGGGTGTACGACTGGGTCCGCCGGCTGGCCGCGACCCGCAGCGGCGAGGCCGAGCGGCACGCGGACGACGTGCTCGCGCTGGAGCGGGTCCTGCACCTGGACCTCGAGCACCCGGCGAACGACTGGCTGTCCCGGCACGGGCTGTTCGAGCTGCTGGCCGGCGGCTGGTACCAGTTCGCGCACATCCCGGTCACGATCGGGCTGCTGGCCTGGTGCTGGTGGTTCCGGCCGGACGCGTACCGGCCGGCCCGGACCGCGCTGGTCGCGATCAACCTGGTCGGGCTGGCGGTCTTCCTGGTCTACCCGGTGATGCCGCCGCGGCTGCTGCCCGGCGGCGGGTTCGTCGACTCGCTGGCCGCGGCCGGGCTCGGCACCGGACCGGCCGGACCGGTGTCCCCGGACGAGTTCGCGGCCATGCCCTCGCTGCACCTGGCCTGGGCGACCTGGGTCGCGGTGCTGGCCGGCACGGTCCTGACCGGCCGCGTACGGAAGATCGGGGCCGCCGTCTACCCGCTGATCACCGCCGCGGTGACGGTCACCACCGCGAACCACTACACCCTCGACGTCGTCGCCGGGGTGGCCGTCGCGCTGGCCGCGACCGCCGCGACCGGCGTGCTGCGGTGGGCGCCGGCGCCCCGGCCGCTGGCCGCCGCCGAACGTGCCGCCCCGACCTGAGCCGGCGGCCAACCGGATCAGCCCGGTCCGGTTCGTCGTCGGCTTCGGGATCGTCTCCGCGCTGGCCGACGTGGTCTACGAGGGCGCCCGCTCGATCATCGGGCCGTACCTGGGCTCGCTCGGCGCGACCGCCGCGGTCGTCGGGCTGGTCACCGGCGCCGGGGAGGCGGCCGCGCTGGTGCTGCGGCTGGTCACCGGCCGGTTCGTGGACCGGTCCCGGCGGCCCTGGCCGCAGACGATCCTCGGCTACGGGCTGACCGCGGTCTGCGTACCGCTGCTCGCGCTGGCCGGCGGCCTGACCGCGGCCGGCCTGCTCTACAACGGCGAGCGGGTCGGCAAGGCGGTGCGGACCCCGGCCCGGGACACGATGCTCGCGCATGCCTCGGCGAAGCTCGGCCGCGGCTACGCCTTCGGGCTGCACGAGGCGGTCGACCAGGTCGGCGCGATGACCGGGCCGCTGCTGATCGCGGCGACGATCGCGCTCGGCGGCGGGTACCGGCTGGCGTTCGGGCTGCTGGCCGTACCGGGGGCGCTGGCGCTGGCGGCGCTGGCCCGGCTGCGCCGCCGGGCGCCGGACCCGGCGGTCTGGGAGCCGGCCGTGGAGGTCCCGGAGAAGAAACGGCTGCGGCTGGAGGCCGGCCTGCCGCGCCGGTTCTGGCAGTACGCGGCGTTCTCCGCGACCACCATGCTCGGCTTCTCCACCTGGGCCGTGCTCGCCTTCCACCTCACCAGCCGGCACCTGCTCGCCACCCCGCTCGTCCCGGTCCTGTACGCGGTGGCGATGGCCGCGGCCGCGATCGCCGCCGTCGCCTTCGGCCGGGTCTACGACCGGATCGGGCTGCGCGGGCTGGTGGTGCTGCCGCCGCTGGCCGCGGTGGTCCCGCTGCTCTCGTTCTCCGCGACGACCGGGCTGTTCGTGGCCGGCGCGGTGGTCTGGGGCGCCGCCATGGGCGTGCACGACTCGACCATGCGGGCCGCCGTCGCCGACCTCGTCCCGGCGCACCGCCGCGGCGCCGGCTACGGCACCTTCACCGCCGTGTACGGCCTGGCCTGGCTGGCCGGCGCGGCGCTGATCGGCCTGCTCTACGAGCACGGCCTCGGCGTCACGGTCGCGTTCGTGGGGACGGTCCAGGCGGTCGCCCTGGTTCTGTTCGTGCCGCTCCTGCGTGCCGCTCGCTGACCGGCCCGGCCGCCACCACGGCCAGCGTGAGCAGGTCGGCGGCGACGGCCGCGGTGCCGGCCGGGGACCTCCAGTGGCCGACGACGGTGCTGGCGCCGGGCCAGCCGATGCCGCGGCTGACCAGGTAGCCGGCCAGGGCCGCGGCGGCCAGCAGGCCCGCGCCGTACCAGTCCCAGCGGGTGTCCCGGGCGGCGAGCAGGCCGGCGGTGAGCAGCGCGGCGGCCGCGACCGTGGCCAGGCCGGCGTCCAGGTAGGCGGCTCTTCCGCCGGTCCGCAGCGGGGCGACGTGCGTGCCGGCGAGCAGCAGCAGTGCGACGATCCCGGCACCGCGGCGGCATACGGAACCGGGCGTGGGACCGTGTGCGGGTGGGACGGACTCGGTCACCGGGCTCCTCGGCGGGTGCGGGCGATCGGTGTGGTGCTGGCGCCGATGCCGGCCGCGGTAGACGGACATGACGCTAGGTCAGCGCCGGTCAACGGCGCCGGTACCGGAGGTCAGCGGACGGTCAACGCCCGCTCCCCCGCCCCCCGTCGCCCCTCCGGACCCCGCGCCCGGGCCGGTGCCGGGGCCTCGGCGGGACGAGGACGGGCGGCTGGTGCCGGTGCGGCGCGCGGTCGGCTCGGCGATCCTCGTCGTCGCCGTCCTCGCGGTGACGTTGTTCGCGGTCCCGCTGGCGATCGCGGCGGCCCGGCTCTACCGCGGCGAGGCCGCCGCCCGCCTGTCCGCCGAGGCCAGCCGGGCGGCCGGGTCCCTGTCCGGCGACACCTCCGGCCTGGGCGCGGGCCTGCCCGAACCCCGGCGCCCGGAGACCCACCTGGCCGTGTACGACGCCGGCGGCACCCGCCTGACCGGCACCGGCCCCGCGCACAGCGCCCTCGCGGTCGCCGTCGGCGCGGGCCGGGACGAGGAGCAGGAGCTCTCCGGCGGCGAGCTGGCCGTCGCCGTCCCGGTCCGGTCGGGCGGGCGGGACGTGGTGGTCCGGGCCGCGGTCGCGTACGACCGGGTGCTGGACCGGACCTGGGCCACGTTCGGGGCGATGGCCGTGCTCGCGGTCCTCGTGCTCGCGGTCGCGGCCCTGCTGGCCCGCCGCCAGGCCGGCCGGATCGCGGCCCCGCTGGAGGAGCTGACCCGGGCCGCGCACGCGCTCGGCGAGGGCGACTTCGCGGTCGAGCCGCGGTCGTCCCGGCTCTACGAGGCGGCCGAGGCGGGCCGGGCGCTGCGGGCCACGGCCCGGCGGCTGGGCGGCCTGCTGGAGCGGGCCGGGTCGGTGGCCGCGGACGCCTCCCACCAGGTCCGTACGCCGCTGACCGCGCTCCGGCTCGGCCTGGAACGGACGCTGCTGACGCCCACCGCCGACCGGGACGCCGCGATCCGGGAGGCGCTGGCGCGGGCCGACCGGGTCGAGTCGACCGTCGACGAGCTGATCGCCCGCGGTCGCGACCCGCTCGCGCCGGTCGGGCCGGTGGACCTGGGCACGCTGGTCGAGTCGGCCCGGGCCGGCCGCTGGGCCGAGCTGGCGGCCGGCCGCGGCCGGGAGGCGCTGATCCGGGTCGAGCCCGGGCTGCCGCCGGCCGCGGCGACCCCGGCGGTCCTGCACCAGGTCCTGGACGTGCTGGTCACCAACGCGCTCGCGCACGGGGCCGGCACGGTCACGGTCACGGTCCGCACGGCCGGGGGCGGGCTCGCGGTGGACGTGTCCGACCAGGGACCGGGGTTCGACGCGGCCGGGCTCGCGGCCGCGTTCCGCCGCGGGGACCCTCGCGCTCGCGGCACCGGGATCGGCCTCGCCCTCGCCCGCGATCTCGCCGAGTCCATCGGCGCCCGCCTCGTCGTCACCGACCCCGGCTCCGGCCCGCTGCGCGGCCCCGAAGTCGGGCCCGGAACGGGGCCGGAAGCCGGGCCCGAGGCGGGGCCGGAAGCCGGGCCCGAGGCGGGGCCGGGAGCCGGGCCCGAGGCGGGGCCGGGAGCCGGGCCCGGAACGGGGCCGGGAGGCCAGCCCGGGGCGGGGCCGGTGGTGAGTCTGATCCTTCGGTCGTGGACGGCGGCATAATCGCTGCGTGTCCGAGCTGCTCCTGGTCGAGGACGACCCGGACATCGGCGACCAGCTGGCCGGCGCGCTCGCCACCCAGGGTCACCGGGTCCGCTGGGCCCGCACCGGCCGGGCCGCGCTGGAGCACATGGCCGGCGGGGCCCGGGTCGACCTGATCCTGCTCGACCTCGGCCTGCCGGACCTGGACGGGACCGCGCTGTGCCGGCAGCTGCGCTCGGCCCTGCCGGACGTGGTGATCGTCATGCTCACCGCCCGTACGGACGAGATCGACGTGGTGCTCGGCCTGGACGCCGGGGCCGACGACTACCTGACCAAGCCGTTCCGGCTGACCGAGCTGCTGGCCCGGGTCCGGGCCCACCTGCGCCGCGGCAACTCCGAGCCGGCCCCCGAGCCGCCGATCGGGGTCGGCCCGCTGCTGGTCGACCCGGGCAGCCGCCGGGTCACCGTGGACGGGGTGGAGGTGCCGCTGCGGCCGCGGGAGTTCGACCTGCTGGCCGTGCTGGCCCGCTCGGCCGGGGAGGCGCTGAGCCGGGAGCGGCTGATGTCCGACGTCTGGGACGAGAACTGGTTCGGCTCGACCAAGACCCTCGACATGCACGTCCTGGCCGTACGGCGGAAGCTCGGCGAGGCCGGCCTCACCGGTCGCATCACCACCCTGCGCGGCTACGGCTACCGCTACGAGGCGCCCTGATCCCCGTACGGTCGGCGCGTGGTCCTCGCATTGCTGTGCGCGCTGGCGGCCGCCGTCGCGTACGGCGGGGCGACCGTCCTGCAGGCGGTCGCCGCGGCCCGGGCCGACCGGGCCGAGGGGCTGGACCCGCGGCTGCTGCTGCGCCTGCTGCGGTCCGGACCGTACGCGGCCGGGCTGCTGCTCGACCTGGTCGGCTTCGCGCTCAGCCTGGTCGCGCTCCGCCAGCTGCCCGTGTACGCCGTGCAGTCGGCGATCTCGGCCAACCTCGCGGTCGTCGCGCTGCTGTCCGGGCCGGTGCTGCACGCGCGGATCGGCCGGCCGGCGTGGCTGGCGGTCGGCGCCGTCGTGGCCGGGCTCGGGCTGGTCGCGCTCTCGGCCGGGCGGGAGCACCCGGGCGTGCTGTCCGGATCCGGGCGCTGGGGGCTGCTCGCGACGGCCGTGCTGCTGTCGCTCGTCGCGGCCGCGCTGGCGCGGCGGCCGGGCGTGACCGGGATCGTGCTCGGGCTGCTGGCCGGGCTGGAGTTCGGGCTGGTCGCGCTGGCCGGCCGGGTGGTGCCGGCGACCCTCGACCCGACCGTGCTGGTGCGGGATCCGGCGGTGTGGGCGCTGCTCGGGGCCGGCGCCGTCTCCCAGGTGCTCTACCCGGCCGCGCTGCAGCGGGGCTCGGTCACCGCGACCTCGGCCACGGTCGTCGCGGCCGAGACCCTGGCCCCGGCGCTGGCCGGCGCGGCCCTGCTCGGCGACACGCCCCGGCCGGGCTGGGTGCCCGCGGCCCTGGCCGGCGTCGCCCTCGTCCTGGCCGGCGCGCTGCGCCTCTCCCGGACCCAGGCCGTACAACCCGCCTGACCCTGCCGAGGCCGGCGGACAGGCCGCACCGCCCGCCTGACCCGCCGACGCCGGCGGATCAGAAGGTGTGCCGGCGACGGAGCTCGCGCGGCCGCCCGTCCGGGTCGTAGGCCGTGCGGTAGAGCGCGGCCGCCCACCAGGACCGCGGATCGGCCGAGTCGTCCAGCGGCCGCAGCCGGCCCGGCGGCCGCGGCCCCGTACGGCCCCGGTCGTGCCAGGCCTGCAGGGCCCGCGCCGACGCCGCCATCGGGTCGAACGCGGACCGGACGTCGAGCAGGTCGGCGACGTCCCCGTCGGCCCGGTCGAGGTGCTCCCGGGCCAGCGTGAGCCGCAGCTCCCGGGCGAACGCCCGCGGCCCCTCGGCCTCCCCGGCCGTCTCGTCCAGCACGACCGCGGCCAGCTCGGAGTCGTGGGTCCAGGACCGCCGGTTGAGGTTGTCCGACCCGACCGAGGCCCAGATGTCGTCGACGACGCAGACCTTCGCGTGCACGTACACCGGGGTGCCCTGCGGGTTCTCCACGCCGTAGATCGCGACCCGGTCCCCGCCGGCGGCCCGGATCCGGTCCAGCGCGCGGCCCCGGCCGACCAGGTTCGGCGGCTTCGACAGCCGCCCGTCCTGGTCCGGGTGGTGCGGCAGCACCACGATCAGCCGCAGCTCCGGCTCCCGCCGCAGCGCCGCGACGAACACCGACGCCACGTCGGCCGACCAGAGGTACTGGTCCTCGACGTAGATCAGGTGCCGGGCCCTCTCCAGCGCCTTGAGGTAGCCCCGGGCGACGCTGCGCTCCCCCGCCGGCGCGAACGGGTACCCCCCGCGCCGGGCCGGGTACGTCCGCAGCAGCTGCACGGTGTGCGGCCCGGCCGCCGGCGGCTCCGGCAGCGGGCCCGGCAGCGGGCGCCGCCGCCGCTCGTGCTCCCGGACCCGGTCCACGAGCAGGTGCACCGGGTTGCGGGACAGCGGCTGCGGGTCGTCCCACCGCTCCCGGAACACCGCCTCGACGTCGGCCACGGCCGGCCCGCGGATCTCCAGCTGCACGTCGTGCCAGGGCGGCCGCGGTCCGTACGCCGCGGCCATCCCCATCGGCTGCGGGTCGCCGGCGTGCGTCGCGTCGTCCCGGCGGCTGTGGCACAGGTCGATCCCGCCGACGTAGGCGACGTCCAGCTCGGGCCGCCCGGGGTGCCGCAGCACGACGAACTTCTGGTGGTGCGAGCCGCCGAGGCGGACCCGCATGTCCAGCAGGCACTGGCCGCCGGCCCGGTTGATCTCGGCCCCGAGCCGCCGGTTCTCCGCGGCCGAGAACGCCAGCCGGTCCAGGTGCGAGCGCCAGACCAGCCCCCGGACGTCGACCCCGCGCCCGGCCGCCCGGGCCAGCAGCCCGGACACCTCGCTGCCGGGCTCGCCGGTCAGCCGCTCGTCCGGGTCCCCGCGCCAGTCGGTGAACAACACCAGGTCCCCGGCGACCGTACGGTCCACCGCGGCGACGAGGGCGGCGAAGTAGCGGCCGCCGTGCACCAGCGGGGTGACCCGGTTGCCGGTCGACCAGGCCTCGCCGCCGGGGTGCCGGCGGTCGATCCCGGTCGCCGGGTTGCCGCGCTCGGCCGCCGTCAGCAGCCAGTCCTCCACTCCCACGACTGCTGTCTACCCCCTCGGGTCCACGGGCCGCCGAGGGGGTGGCCTCAGTGCAGGGCGGTTCCGAAGAGGTAGCCGATGGACCAGGTCAGCGCCAGGCCCGCGGCGCCACCGAGGACCACCCGCAGGACCGCCCGGCGCGGGTCGCTGCCGCCGATGCGGGCGCTGACCGCCCCCGCGATCCCGAGCGCGGCCAGCACGGCCGCGACCGTGACCCAGACCCGCGCCCCCACCGGCGGCAGCAGGATCGCCACCAGCGGCAGCAGCGCCCCGGCCACGAACGCCACCGCGGAGGCGAGCGCCGCCCGCCCCGGGCTGGCCAGCTGGTCGGGGTGTACGCCCAGCTCGGCCTCGGCGTGCGCGGTCAGCCCGTCGTGCGCGGTCAGCTCGACCGCGACCTGCCGCGCGGTCTCCGGCCGCAGCCCCTTGCCCTCGTAGATCGCGGCCAGCTCGGCCAGCTCCGACTCCGGCATGTCCCGCAGCTCCGCCGCCTCCTTGGCCAGCAGCGCCCGCTCGCTGTCGCGCTGGCTGCTGACCGAGACGTACTCGCCCAGCGCCATCGAGACCGTCCCCGCGACCAGCCCGGCCAGGCCCGCGGTGAACACCGGTCCGCGGGCCGGGGTCGCCCCGGCGACGCCGACGACGATCCCGGCCACCGACACGATCCCGTCGTTGGCCCCGAGGACGCCGGCCCGCAGCCAGTTCAGCCGCCCGGCCAGGCCGCCCGCATGGGGCTCGTACGGATGGGTCGCCAGCTGCTCGCTCACCCCACCACTGTCCGCAGATCCGGGATCGGCCGCCAGCAAGGCAAGACTTGCCTGATCTGGACATGAACCCCAGCGAGTCCGAAGGCGTACCAGAGGACGGTGACCCGTGTGGAGCAAGCTCCGGTGTCTGCCCCGGCCCGCAGCCGGCTGGCCGGGCTCGACGGGCTGCGCGGGTTCGCCGCGCTCTACGTGCTGCTGTTCCACTGCTGGCTGCTGACCTACCCCGGCTTCCCGCGCAACCACGGGCCGTGGTGGCTCGGCGGGCTGCTGTTCGGGCACCTGGCCGTGGTGTTCTTCCTCGTCGTCTCGGGCTTCTCCCTCTCGGTGTCGCCGGCCCGGCACGGCTGGCGGCTCGGCGGGATCGGGCGGTACGCGCGCCGCCGGGCCTGGCGGATCCTCCCGCCGTACTGGGCGGCGCTGGTGTTCAGCCTGATCGTCGCCTGGTCGTACGGGCCGCAGCCGCACTCGGTCGCGCCCACCGGCCGGACGGTCGCCGTCTACGGCCTGCTGCTGCAGGACCTCGTGGTCGCGCCGACCCCGAACGGCACGTTCTGGTCGATCGCCGTCGAGGCCGAGCTGTACGTCGTGTTCCCGCTGCTGCTCCTGCTCCGCCGCCGGCTCGGGACCGTGGCGATGGTGGTGCTGGCCACGCTGCCGGCCGTCGCGGTCGGCCTGTTCGGCCCGGCCGTGTCGCCGGTGAACAAGCTGAGCGGGCTGACCCCGCAGCTGGCGCCGCTGTTCGTGCTCGGGATGGCCGGCGCCGGGATCGTGGTCGCCTCGGACCGGGTCCGCCGGCTGCCCTGGCCCTGGCTGGCCGCACTGGCCGCCGCTCCCGTGCTGGCCGTCATCGTGATCCGCGGCACCATCTGGACCGTCCGCGAGTACGTCTGGATCGACCTCGCGATCGGCCCGGCGCTGGTGCTGCTGCTGGTGGCGGTGACGTCCGGGCGGCCGGCGCCGCTGGTCCGGCTGCTGGACACCCGGCCGGTGCGCGGGCTGGGCTCGTTCTCCTACAGCCTCTACCTGGTCCAGCTGCCGCTGGTGGTGATCGTGAGCCGCACGATCAAGCACCATGACCTCGTCCCGCGCGGGCTGCCGACGTTCTGGGCCACGCTCGGGGTGGCCGTCCCGCTCGCGCTGGTCGTGGCCCGGCTGTTCGCCGCCGTCTTCGAGATCCCCTTCCAGCGCCACCGCGGCTGGCCCTTCCACCACCCACGGGAAGAAGCGGAGGAGACTCCGGTTAGCCTCTGAGGGACGGACGCGGAGGAGGACCGGATGACCGGCTTGGTGCGGACAGGGTTCGGGGCGACGTCGACGGCGGCGGAGGTGGTCGCGGGCGTCGACCTCACCGGCCGGCGGGCGATCGTCACCGGCGCCTCCTCCGGGATCGGGGTCGAGACCGCGCGGGCGCTGGCGGGCGCGGGCGCCGAGGTGACGCTGGCCGTGCGGAACGTCGAGGCCGGGTCGCGCGCGGCGGCCGGCATCGCGGGGGACGTCCTGGTCGCGCCGCTGGACCTGGCCGACCAGGCGTCGGTGGCCGCGTTCGTGGCCGGCTGGACCGGACCGCTGCACGTGCTGGTGAACAACGCCGGGGTCATGGCCACCCCGCTGCTGCGCACGGCCGAGGGCTGGGAGCTCCAGTTCGCCACCAACCACCTCGGCCACTTCGCGCTGGCCACCGGCCTGTCCGAGGCGCTGGCCGCGGCCGGCGACGCCCGGGTCGTCTCGGTCAGCTCGGTCGGGCACGTCAACGGCGGGGTGGACTTCGACGACCTGTTCTTCGACCGCCGCCCGTACGACCCCTGGCTCGCGTACGCGCAGTCGAAGACCGCCAACGTGCTGTTCGCGGTCGGGGCCGCGGCCCG
>DASYKU010000094.1 GCA_035995165.1 Mycobacteriales bacterium | reverse complement strand
GTGGATCTTGTCCGGTCAGGTCGGTCCCGCGCGGCGGATCTTGTCCGGTCAGGTCGCGAGCGCCTCGCCGACCCGGCGCAGCCCGTCGAGGTCGTGCACGTCCGTGGACAGCGCCGGCACCTCGATCAGCGGTACGTCCGGATGGGCGCTGGTGAAGCGGTCCCGCATCCGTCGGTCCCGCGCCGCCAACTGGGCCCGGGCCGCGTGCACCCGCAACACCGCCGCGGTCAGCTCGTGCCCGCCGGCCTCGTCGAGGGCGTCGGCAGCGACCTCCGCGCGCTCGGCCGACAGCCGGGGCGCCCCGCTGGTCCGGACCCGGTTGAGCACCATGCCCGCCAGCGGCATCGATTCGGCCGAGAGCCGCTCCACGAAGTAGGACGCCTCCCGCAGCGCGCCCGGCTCCGGCGTCGCGACCACGACGAACGCGGTCCCGGGCGTCTTCAGCAGTTCGTACGTCTTCTGCGCGCGTTCCCGGAAGCCGCCGAACATGGTCTCCAGCGCACCCACGAACGCGGACAGGTCACGCAGCACCTCGGTGCCGATGATCTTGGTCAGCACCCGGGTGAACAACCCGAAGGACGCGCTGACCACCTTGAGGTACGCGCGGCCGCCGGTCCGGGCCGGGGCCAGCAGCAGCCGCAGCATCCGCCCGTCCAAGAACCGCCCGAGCCGCTTCGGTGCGTCCAGGAAGTCCAGCGCGGACCGCGACGGCGGCGTGTCCACGACGATGAGCTCCCAGTCGTCCAGCGCCCGCAGCTGGGACAGCTTCTCCATCGCCATGTACTCCTGCGTCCCGGCGAAGGAGCTCGACAGCGACTGGTAGAAGGGATTGGTGAAGATCTGCTCGGCCCGTTCCGCGGTCGAGTGCGAGGTGACGATCTCGTCGAACGTCCGCTTCATGTCCAGCATCATCGCGTGCAGCTCACCGCCCTTGGCGGTGTCGACGCCGGCCACCTCGCGCGGGGTGTTGTCCAGCTCGGACAGGCCCATGGACTGGGCCAGCCGGCGGGCCGGGTCGATGGTGAGCACGACGACCTTGCGGCCGCCCTCGGCCGCCCGCAGCGCGATCGCGGCGGCCGTGGTGGTCTTGCCCACGCCGCCGCTGCCGCAGCAGACGATGATCCGGGTGCCGGGGTCGAGGGCGACCGCGTCGAGGTCGAGCGCGGGGGCGCGGCCGGTCATGCCGCCGCCTTGTCCCGCAGCAGGCGGGCCAGCTCGTACAGGCCGCCGAGGTCGATCGGGCCGGTGAGGAACGGCAGCTCGACCGTCGGCAGGCCGAGCGCGGTCAGCGCGGCCCGGTTGCGGTCCTCGACCGCCCAGCGCTCGGCGTGCTCGACGGCCTCCTCGGCCAGCGCGACCGCGAACTTGGGGTCCAGCCCGGCCGCGGACAGGCCGGCCCGCAGCTCCGGCTTGTCGAGCTTGCCGGCCGCGGCCGAGGCCAGCGCGGGCTCGGGCAGCAGCGGCGGCCGGGTCATGTTCACCACGACCGAGCCGACCGGGAGCTTGGCCGCGCGCAGCTCCGCGACCGCGTCCACGGTCTCCTGCACCGGCATCTCCTCCAGCAGCGTGACCACGTGCACCGCGGTCTGCGGCGAGCGCAGCACCGCCATCACGCCGTCGCTCTGCGACTTGATCGGGCCGACCTTGGCCAGCCCGGCGACCTCCGCGGTGACGTTGAGGAAGCGGGTGATCCGGCCGGTCGGGGGCGCGTCCAGGACGACCGCGTCGTACACCCGGTGGCCCTTCTCGGTGCGGGTGACGGCCTCCTTGACCTTGCCGGTCAGCAGCACGTCCCGCATGCCCGGGGCGATCGTGGTGGCGAAGTCGACCGCGCCCATCTTGCGCAGGGCCCGTCCGGCCGAGCGCAGGTTGTAGAACATCGCCAGGTAGTCGAGCAGGGCCTCCTCGACGTCCACGGCCAGCGCGCGGACCTCGCCGCCGCCCGCGGCCGAGGCGATCCGGCGCTCCTCGTACGGCAGCGGCGGGGTGTCGAACAGCTGGGCCAGGCCCTGCCGCCCCTCGACCTCGACGACCAGGGTGCGCCGGCCGCCGGCGGCCAGGGCGAGGGCCAGCGCGGCGGCCACGGTCGTCTTGCCCGTGCCTCCCTTGCCGGTCACCACGTGCAGCCGGGCTTCCGGCCAGGGACTGGTACTCACCCCCGCCAGGGTAGGTGCGTCGGGTTGCCACGGCGCGACGAGCCGCGGCACGGGCGCGGCCGGGACCGGCGGTACGGTTCGGTTCATGCAGAAGTGGGAGTACTCGACCGTGCCGCTGCTGGTGCACGCGACCAAGCAGATCCTCGACAACTGGGGCCAGGACGGCTGGGAGCTCGTCTCCGTGATCCCGGGACCGAACCCGGAGCAGCTCGTCGCCTACCTCAAGCGGCCGCTGTCGTGAGCGCCGTGGCCCGGCTCGCGGAGCTGGGGATCGAGCTGCCCGAGGTCGCGGCGCCGGCCGGGGCGTACGTGCCCGCGGTGCGGACGGGGAACCTCGTCTACACCTCCGGCCAGGTCGCCCGCGGCTACTCCGGCAAGGTCGGCGCGGAGGTCCCGGAGGCCGATGCGAAGGCCGCCGCCCGCGAGTGCGCGCTCAGCGCGCTGGCCGCGATCGACGCGCTGGTCGGGCTCGACGCGGTCGTCCGGGTGGTCAAGGTGGTCGGGTTCGTGGCCAGCGCGCCCGGCTTCACCGGCCAGCCCGGCGTGATCAACGGCGCCAGCGAGCTGCTGGGCGAGGTCTTCGGCGAGGCCGGCGCGCACGCCCGGTCGGCGGTCGGGGTCGCCGAGCTGCCCCTCGGCGTACCGGTCGAGGTGGAGCTGATCGTCGAGGTGCGATGAGCGAGCCCGAGGGCCCGCAGGGCGAACGGGGAACGACGAGGGCCGACCTGACCGAGGAGCGTACGGAGCGCGTCCCGGTCCGCGATGCCGCGACCGTGGTGCTGATGCGGGACGCGCCCGCCGGTCCGGAGGTCTACCTGCTGCGGCGGGTGCGGGGGATGGCGTTCGCGGCCGGGATGACCGTGTTCCCCGGCGGTGCCGTCGACCCCCGCGACGCGGACACCGCGGTCGGCTGGACCGGGCCGCCGCCGGCGGAGTGGACCATGCCGTTCGACGCCGACGAGGCGCTGGCGCGCGCGCTGCTGTGCGCGGCGGTGCGGGAGACGTTCGAGGAGTCGGGCGTGCTGCTGGCCGGGCCGTCCGCGGGCGAGGTCTGCACCACCGACGGGCCGGACTGGGAGGCCGACCGGGTCGGCCTGGAGCAGCGTGACTTCTCGCTGGCCGAGCTGCTGGCCCGGCGCGCGCTGGTGCTGCGCGCGGACCTGCTGCGGCCCTGGGCGCACTGGATCACGCCGCCGCAGGAGAACGTCCGCCGCCGGTACGACACCCGCTTCTTCGTCGCCGCCCTGCCCGCGGGCCAGGCCACCCGGGACGTCACCTCCGAGGCCGACTTCGTGGAGTGGGTCCGGCCCGCGGACGCGCTGGCCCAGCAGCGCGCCGGCGAGCGGCCGATGATGCCGCCGACGATCGTGACGCTGGAGGAGGTGGCGGACTACCCGTCCGTCGCCGCCGTGCTGGCCGCGCAGCGGTCGGTGTCCCGGGTCCAGCCCGAGGTCTCCACGATCGACGGGCGGCCGTCGGTGACGCTGCCGAACGGGCGGGTGCTGCGGCTGGCCCAGCCGTGAGCCACCCGCTCTACGGCACGCTCCGGCCGGTCACGCCGTACGCGTCGGTGCTGCTGGCCCGCAACCCGTCCCCGATGACCCTGGACGGCACCAACACCTGGCTGCTGCGAGCCCCCGGGTCGGAGTCCTGCCTGGTCGTCGACCCCGGGCCGGCCGACGAGGCCCACCTGCGGGCGGTCGCGGAGGCGGCCGGGCGGGTCGCGGAGATCCTGCTGACGCACGGGCACCCGGACCACTCCGAGGGCACCGCGGCGCTGCGGGAGCTGACCGGGGCACCGGTGCGCGCGCTCGACCCGGCCCAGCGGCTCGGCGGCGCCGGCCTGGGGGAGGGCGACGTGGTCGCCGCGGCCGGGGTCGAGCTGCGGGTGCTGGCCACCCCCGGGCACACGTCCGACTCGCTCTGCTTCACCCTCGACGATTCCGTGCTCACCGGCGACACCGTGCTCGGGCGCGGGACGACGGTGGTGGCGCACCCGGACGGGCGGCTGGGGCCGTACCTGGACTCGCTGCGGCGGCTGCGCGACCTCGGGACCCGGACCGTGCTGCCGGGACACGGGCCGGAGCTGCCGGACCTGGGCGCGGTCGCCGAGGCGTACCTGGCCCATCGGGCGGAGCGGCTGGAGCAGGTCCGCGCCGCGCTGGAGTCGCTCGGGCCGGACGCGGCCGCCGCGGACGTCGTCCGGGTCGTCTACGCCGACGTCGACGAGGTGCTCTGGCCGGCCGCGGAGCTGTCCGTCCGGGCCCAGCTGGACTACGTGCGCAGGTGAGCGAGCAGGGGCTGCAATAGCCGCTCCGGCTCGACCTCCGGGATCCAGTGCCCGGCCCCGTCCAGCGGCAGGAACGTGTACGGACCGGTGACGAACCGTGCGGTGTCCTCGGCGGCGGCCCGGCCGAGGAAGCTGTCGCCGGTGCCCCAGACGTACAGGGTCGGGGTGGTGACGCGGCCGGCGCCGTCCCGGTCGTACGCGATCGCGCGGTACCAGTTCAGCGCGGCGGCGAGCGCGCCCGGCTCCCGCATCCGGGCCACGTAGTCCTCGGCGGTGGCGGCCGGGAGACCGCTGCGGCGCAGGGCCCGCAGCAGCGGCGCGCCGCCGGAGGCCAGCAGCAGCCGTTCCGGGACCTGCGGGAGCTGGGCCGCGCCCATGTACCAGCTGCGCAGGCCCTGGAGGCTGGAGACGAAGCTGTGCACCAGCGCGGCCGGGTGCGGGGTCGAGACCGCGGTCAGTGTCCGCAGCCGGTCCGGGGCGGTCGCGCCGATCCGCCAGGCGACCGAGCCACCCCAGTCGTGGCCGACCAGGTGCACCCGGTCCAGCCCGAGCTCGTCCAGGATCGCCAGCACGTCCGCGGCCAGCTCGCCCCCGGCGTACGCCCGGCGGCCGGTGGGGCGCGCGCCCGGCGAGTAGCCCCGCTGGTCGGGCCGGACGACCCGGTAGCCGGCCTCGATGAGCCCCGGCGTCAGCCGGTCCCAGGAGCCGGCGTACGCGGGGAAGCCGTGCAGCAGCACGACCGCCTCGCCGGACCGGTCGCCCTCGTCCCGGACGTCGAAGTCGAACCCGCGGACGCGCACGTCAGCGGGCGCGCCGGGCCAGCCGGTCGCGGTCGAGGATGACCACCGTCTTGCCCTCCAGCCGGACCCAGCCGCGGTGGGCGAAGTCCGCCAGCGCCTTGTTCACCGTCTCCCGGGACGCGCCGACGAGCTGGGCCAGCTCCTCCTGGGTCAGGTCGTGGGTGACCCGGAGCTGCCCGTTCTCCAGCGTGCCGAAGCGCTGCGAGAGCTGCAGCAGCTGCTTGGCCACCCGGCCGGGGACGTCGGTGAAGATGAGGTCGCCGAGCATCGCGTTGGTCCGGCGCAGCCGGCGGGCGACGACCCGCAGCAGCTGCTCGGCGATCTGCGGCCGCTGGGTGATCCAGGACCGCAGCGCCTGCTTCGACATCCGGGCCAGCCGGGCGTCGGTGACCGCGACCGCGGTCGACGTCCGCGGACCCGGGTCGAACAGGGACAGCTCGCCGAACTGGTCGGACGGGCCCATGACCGCGACCAGGTTCTCCCGGCCGTCGGCCGTACGGCGGCCCAGCTTGATCTTGCCGGAGAGCACGATGTAGAGGCTGTCGCCCGGTTCGCCCTCGTGGAAGACGACGGTGCCGCGAGGCACGTCGAGGAGGTCGAACTGGCCCGCGATGACCTCCGCGTCCTCCGGAGGCACCCCTTGGAACAGTCCGGCCTTGGCCAACACCTCGTCCATGCGGCGATCCCTTCCGGCGTGCGCAAGACTCCCGCGGCGATGATCGGCGCGGACCCCGAGATCGCAGTCTAGAAGTGACCGGGCCGAAATTTGCCAGCCAGGTGTCTCGCCTCGCCGCCGGAGGGCTCGTCAGGGCCGCTGGCCGGCGTGCCGCCCCTTGCGGATCGGACGCCGGGGCAGGAGCCGGGACAGCCTGCGCCGCCGGTCGTGCTCGGTCAGCGCCGCCGGCAGACCGTCCCGGACGAACGTGTCCATCTCCGCCGGGCGGGCCTCGTCCAGGAACTCCTCGACGCGGTCCTCGACCGCGGTGCGCAGGGGATTCTCGACGCGCTCCATCATGATCATGAACGCGAGGAGGATGAACGGGAAGAACACCACGAGCAGACCAGCCATAGTGACCGTCATCCTGCCCTATCACGCTCTGTGGGCGCCCCCCGGCTCGCGCGGGCACCGGGAAGTTCGACCGAACGTCACGTGACGGACACCGGCAGCTGAATACGCACTCTCGGCCAGGACCGTCACACCTGGTCGTACGCTGGCCGCCGTGACCACCCCGGCCGCCCGCGCCCGCAGATTCCGCGACGAGACCTCGCTGGGGCGTACGCGACGGGCCCGCCGGATGACCCGGGAGCTGGCCGAGACCTGGCCCGACGCGGTGACCGAGCTCGACTTCAGCACGCCGCTGGAGCTGGCCGTCGCCACGATCCTGTCCGCGCAGTCCACCGACCGCGGGGTCAACCTGGTCACCCCGACGCTGTTCGCGAAGTACCCGACCGCGGCCGACTACGCCGCCGCCGACCGGGGCGAGCTGGAGAAGCTGATCCACTCCACCGGCTTCTTCCGGAACAAGACCACCTCGCTGATCGGGCTCGGCCAGGCCGTCGTCGAGCGGTTCGGCGGGGTCCTCCCGCACACCCTGGACGAGCTGGTCACGCTGCCCGGGATCGGCCGCAAGACGGCCAACGTGATCCTCGGGGAGGCGTTCGGGATCCCCGGGATCACCGTCGACACCCACTTCGGCCGGCTGGTCCGGCGTTGGCAGTGGACCGCCGAGACCGAGCCGGTCAAGGTCGAGTTCGCGATCGCCGAGATGATCCCGAAGAAGGACTGGACCCTGCTCTCCCAGCGCACGATCTGGCACGGCCGCCGCATCTGCCACGCCAAGAAGCCGGCCTGCGGGGCCTGCCCGCTCGCCCACGACTGCCCGTCGTACGGGTTGGGGCCGATCGACCCGGCCGAGGCGCAGAAGCTGGTCAAGAGCGGTGCGCAGGTGGCGGTGTCGCGGTGAGGAAGCTCGCGGTGCTGGTCCTGCTGCTGGCCGCCGCGTGCACCTCCTCCCCGGCACCGGCTCCGATGCCGTCCCAGGGGGCCACCGCGGCGTTGCCGGCCTGCCCGCTGCCGGGTGCGCAGACCCGCTCGGCCAAGCCGCTGCCGGACCTGTCGCTGCCCTGCCTCGGCGTCGGCGGCTCGGCCGCGGTCCCGCTGCGCCGGCTGACCGGGACCCCGATGGTGATCAACCTCTGGGCCAGCTGGTGCGGGCCCTGCCGGGCCGAGCTGCCGGCGCTGGCCGCGCTGTCCACCGACGCCGGGCCTCGGTTGAGGGTGCTCGGCGTCGCCAGCCTGGACGTGCCGGGAAACTCGGTCTCCTTCGCCTCCGACAGCCGGCTGCCGTTCCCGTCCCTGCAGGACCGCGACGGCGACCTGCTGCGCGGGCTGCTGCGGCACAACGTGCCGGCGACCGTGCTGGTGGCCGCGGACGGGACCGTGGCCGAGGTCTACCAGGGGCCGCCGCTGACCGACACGACGCTGCGCGCGCTGGTCAAGGGCAAGCTCGGCGTCGATGTCTGACCTGCCCGGCTGGCTGCTGCCGCTCGCCGCTGCCGTCGGTTCCACCACGGCGTCGGACTACCTGCGGCTCGGGGCGCCGATGACGCCCACCACCGGCGGGCGCCGGTCCGCGGTGCTGATCCTCTTCGGCGACGGCCCGGACGGTCCCGACCTGCTGCTCATCGAGCGGTCCGCCCGGCTGCGCAAGCACGCCGGGCAGCCCGCGTTCCCGGGCGGCGCGCTGGACCCCGGCGACGACGGGCCGGTCGGGACCGCGCTGCGGGAGTCGGCCGAGGAGGTCGGGCTGGACGCGTCCGGTGTGCAGGTCGTGACGCTGCTGCCGGAGCTGTTCCTGCCGCCGACCGGGTTCCTGGTCACGCCGGTGCTGGGCTGGTGGCACACGCCCGGGCCGGTCGGCGTGGTCGACCCCGGCGAGGTGGCCCGGGTCGAGCGGGTGCCGATCGCCGAGCTGGTCGACCCGGCCAACCGGTGCCGGGTCCGCGGCCCGTCCGGGTACGCCGGGCCCGCCTTCCTGGTCCGCGGGATGGTCGTGTGGGGCTTCACCGCGGCCGTGCTGGACCGGGTGCTGGAGCTCGGCGGCTGGGCCCGGCCCTGGAACCCCTCCGATGTCCGCGATCTGCCGGCGCCGCTGCGGGACCTGGCCCGGCGTGGGGTGCCGGCCGGGTTCACCGGGCCGCGCGGGGGGCCGGAGCTGCCCTCGCCCGCCGATCTCTCGCCCGTCGGGTCCTCGCCCGTCGGGTCCTCGTCCGCCGATCTCTCGTCCGCCGATCCCTTGTCTGCCGATCCCTCGTCCGTCGATCCCCGGGAGGGCGACGACGGGCCGGCTGCGGAGGACGTCGTGCCCGCCGACGAGCATGGCGCGCCGCCGAGCCGCACCGGCGGGAGCGGTACGGTTTCGTCGTGAAATCGGGCGCTGTCCGGGTGATCGCGGGCTGCGCGATGCTGACGCTGCTCGCCGCCTGCGGCCAGGCCACCAACAGCGCCGGGCGGTCCGAGTCCTCCCAGCCCGACCAGGTGACGCTCAGCCCCGGTCCGGACGGCATCCAGTCCGTCGTCGTCGACGCCGGTGACGACCTGCGCTTCCACCCCTCGGTGATCAACGCCCGGCCCGGACCGGTCGCGCTCACGCTCACCCACGTCGGCAAGGGCGCGCCGCACAACTGGCAGGCGGCCCAGCTGCCCGGCGCCGACGTCCCGCTCACCACGGCCGGGCAGAGCAACTCGGTCCGGTTCACCATCGGCCGCCCCGGGGACTACCGGTTCGTGTGCTCCATCCACGAGACCCAGGGCCAGGTCGGCCGGCTCGTCGTGAAATCGACCCCGTGAACCTGCTGGACATCGCGCTGATCGTCGCCACGATCGCGTTCGCCGTCGGCGGCTTCCGGCAGGGCTTCGTCACGGCCGTGCTCTCCTTCCTCGGGTTCTTCGGCGGGGCCGTGCTCGGTGCCCAGTTGGCCGACCCGATCGCGGGCCGGCTGGCCGAGAACTCGTCCTGGCGGGTGGCGGTGGCCGTCGCGGTGGTGCTCGCGGTGGCGCTGTTCGGCCAGGTGATCGCGGTCTGGATCGGCAACCAGCTGCGGCAGCGGCTGACCTGGCGCCCGGTGCAGACGCTGGACGCGGTGCTCGGCGCGGTCGTCTCGGCGGTCGCGGTGCTGCTGGTGTTCTGGATGGTGGCCTCGCCGCTGGCCGCCGCGCCGTACCCGCGGGTGTCGGCGGCAGTCCGGGACAGCCAGGTCATCCGTGCGGTCAACGACGTGGTGCCGCGGCAGGTCCGCTCGATCTACTCCTCGCTGCGCGACGCCATCAGCGGGTACGACTTCCCGGAGGTCTTCGGGCCGCTGGTGCCGACCCGGGTGCGCGACGTCCCGGCGCCGGACCCGGCCCTGCTGCGTACCCGGGCCGTGTCCACGGTCCGCCCGTCCGTCGTCAAGGTCACCGGCCTGGCCCCGTCCTGCGCCCGCCGGGTCGAGGGCTCCGGCTTCGTGTTCGCGGCCGACCGGGTGATGACCAACGCGCACGTCGTCGCCGGGGTCGATCAGCCCGAGGTCGAGGTCGCCGGCGAGCAGCACAAGGCGACCGTCGTCCTCTACGACCCCGAGAAGGACGTGGCGGTGCTCGCGGTGCCCGACCTGGCGCTGCGGCCGCTGGCGTTCGCGACCAGGCCGGTCGACACGAACGACGACGCGATCGTGCTCGGCTACCCCGAGGACGGCCCGTTCTTCGCCGGCGCCGCCCGCATCCGGGACCGGATGGAGATCCGCGGCCCGGACATCTACGACTCCCGTACGGTCACCCGGCAGGTCTACTCGATCTACGGCGACGTCCGCAGCGGCAACTCCGGCGGGCCGCTGATCGCGCCGGACGGGACGGTGCTCGGGGTGATCTTCGCGGCGGCGGTGGACCAGCAGTTCACCGGGTTCGCGCTGACCGCGGCGGAGGTCGCGGAGGATGCGCGGACCGGGGCGGCGTCGGACTCCGCGGTCCCGACCGGGGACTGTGCCTAGGAGACTCCTGAACTAACCCTGTCCTGGCCGGGTGTCGGTGGCGTGGGGCGAGGTGAAGGATCGCAGCTGCTTGCCGCTGCAGCCGTTGTGGGTGCGGGGCGTTGGTCCCGGGTTGGCTGTCAGCCGAGGATCCAGGTTCCTTGCTGGTGGTCCAGGCCGAGGGTGAGTAGTCGGCGCAGGTTCAGGGCGGCGGTGCGGTGGTGGAGCCAGTGGTTGTTGCTGGTGACGCCGCGGTAGCGGAGTCTGCGGTTGCCGCGGGCGGTGAGCCAGGCGATGGTCCGTTCGGCCATCGGCCGGTGCTGGCGGTACTCGGCCTGCCACTGGGGGTCTTCGGCGCGGCGGCGGTGAGCCCGTTGCAGCGCGTCGTGTTGGTGGGATCTTCAGGCTGCGGCCGTCTTTCGCTGTCGTGCACCGCTGCGCCAGCGGGCAGCTGCGGCAGGCCGCACCGAAGGTGACGACCCGGGTCCGGCTGATCGGGCGGGTGACCCCCGCCGGGCAGGTCGCGGTGCCGGCGGTGCCGGCTGCCTCCTCGACGGTGAACTCCTCGACGGTGAACTCATCGACGGTGAACCCGCCGGGAACGGCGGGCTTGACCGGCCAAGGCTTGATGACCGGCCGGTGGCCGGCCCGGGCCAGCGCGGCGAGCGCCTGGCCGGTGGCATAGGCACTGTCAGCCAGCACGTCGAGCGGGGCGGTCTCGGCGGTCAGCAGCTCGACGCCGACGACCGCGTCGTGCGCGCCGGCGCCGGCGGCTTTGGTGAGCTGGCAGGCGGTGACCAGGCCGGTGCCGGGCTCGATCGCCAGGTGCACCTTGAAGCCGTCCTGCCGGCGGTGCACGGTCTTATGCGCGTGCCGGGCCTCGGGGTCGACCACGCTGATCACCCGGTCCGGAGCGACCCGGCGGGCGATCCGCCACCGCGGCCCGTCCTGCGACCCGTCGGGGTCGGTGACGAGTTCGACGTCCTGCCCGGCGACCAGTGCCAGCAACCCGACCGCGTCCGCCGCCGGTGTCCCGTCCGGCTGCTCACCGAGGGCGGCCACGACCGCCAGAGCGTCGCGGACCAGCCCGTCGACGAGCTGCCGGCGGGCCTGCCCGTCGTGCCAGGCGATCTTGGGTTTGCCCGGGTCGTCGTAGTCATGCGCCGAGGTCACCTCCGCGACGACGGCCGCGGCACCCGGAACCTCGCGGCGGACCTTGCGGACCCCGGCGATCAGCTGCGTGACCGTGTCCTGGGTGGCGACCGCGTCATCGAGCACGGTCGAGTCCAACGCCCGCCGGGTCCTGCCCTTCAGCACACCGGTCTCGGCGATGACCTGCTGCACCGCGTGGAAGATCCGGTTCGGATCAGCCGAAGCCGCCAACCGCCGCCGCCAGTACGTCAACGTCGTGTCGTGGAACGCCGCGGCCGTGACCGGCCAGCCGACCGCGGCCTTCCACCGCAGATCGAACGTCACCGCGTCGGTCGTCTCGGAGTCCGACAGTCCGTGCAGCGTCTGCAGCACGATCACCGCCGCCATCACCTCGCCGGGTACTGACGGCCGGCCCCGCCCGGACGGGAACAGATCCGCGAACATCTCCTCCGGGAAAAGTCGCCTACGGTGCCCGGCCAGGAACCCGAACACGCTCCCCGGCTTCAACAAATGCCCCGCCACCGACTCAGCGTCCAGCAACTCCCGCTGACCCTCCGAACGACCCTGCACCACCACATCGTCCCCGCCCCACTCCACGGGCCCGGGACGACACGCAGTTGTTCAGGAGTCTCCTAGGTCTCCTTGGCCCACCGGAGGAGCTCGCCGGTGACCAGGTCGGGGGCCTCCTCGTGCGGGAAGTGGCCGACGCCGTCGATCAGCCGCCACTCGTACGCGGCCGCGACGTACCGGCCCGATCCCAGCGCGGTCCGCGGCAGCGTGCAGGAATCCAGCGCACCGTGCAGTTGGAGCGTGGGGGCGGTGACCGGTTCGGAGAGCGAGCGGGCGTACCGGAAGCCGTCCGGGCGCAGCTGGGAGCGGACCATCCAGCGGTGGTACTCCAGCGCGCAGTGCGCGGTCTTCGGGATCCGGATCGCGTCCCGGTAGCGGCCGACCGCCTCGTAGTGGTCGCCGGTGCGCCGCCAGGTCGGGCCGGACCAGCGCTCCAGGAGGCCGCCGACGTACAGGGCGGCCTCCTTGGTCAGCTGCGACTCGGCCCAGCGCGGGGTCTGGAACGCCAACGCGTACGCACTGGCGCGCAGCTGGCCGCGCGGGTCGGTGAGCAGCGCCGCCCGCAGCCGCAGCGGGTGCGCGGCGCCGAGCACGACCAGCCGGCGGACCACCCGCGGGTGCAGGGTGCCGACCGTCCAGGCCAGGATGCCGCCCCAGTCATGCCCGACGATCATCGCGTCCCGCTCGCCGAGCGCCCGGACCAGACCGGCGACGTCCCCGGCCAGCGTGACCGCGTCGTACCCGCGCGGTGGCTTGTCGCTGGCCCCGTACCCGCGCAGGTCGGGGGCGACGACCCGGAAGCCGGCGTCGGCGAGCCCGGTGAGCTGGTGCCGCCAGGTCCACCAGAACTCGGGAAAACCGTGCAGCAGCAGGACTAACGGGCCGGTTCCGGCCTCCGCGACATGCAGGCGGACACCGTTCGCGCTGACCTCACGGTGGGTCCACGGACCGTCCACGAGGACGGACGAGCCATCAGGAAGGTCGGGCGTCACGCGGTCGGGGTGGTCGGCGTGGTCGAGGTGGGATGGCGGGCCCAGGCCGCGGTGTCCTTCGCCGTCCTCAGCGTCCGCTCCGGCTTCTTCATCTTCTTCAGCTGCCGGCGGCCGATCAGCGCGAGCAGGCCGGCGACGAGGAGGAAGAACACCCAGACGATCAGGTACGACAGCCAGCGCGGCAGCCCGATCGCGACCAGCACCTCCGCGATCACCACGAACAGGAACGGCACCGAGAACAGCAGCACGGCCGCGGCCGCGGCCAGCATGCCGCCGCCGACCCCGGCCCGCTTCACCGTCGTGCTCAGCTCCGCCTTGGCGAGCTCGATCTCCCCGCGGACGAGGGTGGAGACGTTCTCGGACGCGCGGCGGACCAGCTCGCCGACGGACGGCTCGGGATCCGGGGACTGCAGTGTGCTCACCGTGGCGCCTCCTCGCAGGTCGTGGCCGGAATCATCCCGGTACGTGGTGGCAGCGGTCCAGCGGCCCCGCCGAACCATGCTCGTCCTGCGACTGGTACTCCCGCCGGGGAACGGGGCCGGCTGGACCGGCCCCGTTCCCCGGACGGACTCAGTCCTCGCTGGAGGCGCTCGGCAGCTTGTCGGAGATGAGGTCCATGACCGACGAGTCGGTCAGCGTCGTCACGTCCCCGAGCTGCCGGTTGTCCGCGACGTCCCGCAGCAGCCGACGCATGATCTTGCCCGAGCGGGTCTTCGGCAGTTCCGGCACGACCATGATCTGCCGCGGCCGGGCGATCTTGCCGATCTCCTTGGACACGTGCTCGCGCAGCTCCTTGACCAGCGCCTCGCCGGACGCCTCGTCCTCGGCCACGGAGCCACGGACGATGACGAACGCGACGATGCCCTGCCCGGTGGTCGGGTCGTTCGCCCCGACCACCGCGGCCTCGGCCACCTTGGGGTGGCTGACCAGCGCGGACTCCACCTCGGTGGTGGAGATCCGGTGCCCGGAGACGTTCATGACGTCGTCGACCCGGCCGAGCAGCCAGATGTCGCCGTCGTCGTCCTTCTTGGCCCCGTCGCCGGCGAAGTAGATCCCGTCGTAGCGGGACCAGTACGTCTCCTGGTAGCGCTTGTCGTCGCCCCAGATCGTGCGCAGCATCGACGGCCACGGCTCGGTGATCACGAGGTACCCGCCGCCGCCGTTGGGGACGGACTTGCCGGTGTCGTCGACCACGTCGGCCGAGATGCCCGGCAGCGGCCGCATCGCCGCGCCCGGCTTGGCCGCGGTGACGCCCGGCAGCGGGCTGATCATGATCGAGCCGGTCTCGGTCTGCCACCAGGTGTCGACCACCGGCGCCTGGTCGCCGCCGATGTACTTGCGGTACCAGATCCAGGCCTCGGGGTTGATCGGCTCGCCGACGGAGCCGAGCAGCCGCAACGACGACAGGTCGTACTGGCCGGGCTCCTTCTCGCCCCACTTCATGAACGTCCGGATCGCGGTGGGCGCGCAGTAGAGAATCGTCACGCCGTACTTCTGCACGATCTCCCACCACCGCCCGCGGTGCGGGGTGTCCGGCGTTCCCTCGTACATCACGCTGGTGGCGCCGTTGGCGAGCGGCCCGTAAACGATGTACGAGTGGCCGGTGACCCAGCCGATGTCGGCCGCGGTCCAGTAGACGTCGGTGTCCGGCTTGTGGTCGAAGACCGCGTCGTGGGTGTAGCTCGCGCCGGTCAGGTAGCCGCCGGTGGTGTGCAGGATGCCCTTCGGCTTGGCCGTGGTGCCCGAGGTGTACATGACGTAGAGCGGGTGCTCGGCGTCGTGCGGCTCGGCGGTGTGCTGGTCGGACTGCCCGTCGACCAGGTCGTGCCACCAGACGTCGCGGCCCTCGGTCCACTCGACGTCCTGGCCGGTACGCCGGACGACCAGCACCTTCTCCACGCCCGGCGCCTTCTCCAGCGCCTCGTCGACGGCCGGCTTGAGCGCGCTCGGAGCGCCGCGCCGGTAGCCGCCGTCCTGGGTGACGACCAGCTTGGCGTCGCAGTCGATGATCCGGCTGCGCAGCGCGTCGGCGGAGAACCCGCCGAACACGACCGTGTGGATGGCGCCGAGGCGGGCGCAGGCGAGCATGGTGACCACGGTCTCGGGGATCATGGCCATGTAGATCGCGACCCGGTCGCCCTTGCCGACACCGAGCTCGGTCAGCGCGTTGGCGGCGCGGCAGACGTCCCGCAGCAGGTCCGTGTAGGTGATCGTCCGGGTGTCGCCGGGCTCGCCCTCCCAGTGGTAGGCGACCTTGTCGCCCTTGCCGGCCTCGACGTGCCGGTCCACGCAGTTGTACGCCGCGTTCAGCTCGCCGCCGACGAACCACTTCGCGAAGGGCGGCTTCCAGTCCAGCACGGTGTCCCAGGGCTTGGCCCAGGTCAGCCGGTTGGCCTGCTCCTCCCAGTACCCCAGCCGGTCCGCCTTGGCCCGGTCGTACGCCTCCGCCGTGACGTTCGCGGCGGCCGCGAGGGCCTCCGGGGGCTCGAACCGCCGCGTCTCTCTCGACAGATTGGAGAGTGTGGCGTCGCTGCTCGTCTCGGTCACCGCGCTCCTCCCGGTGGGCCGGCCCTGCGCTGGGCCGCTCTCGTCAGCGACCCTATGCCCGCTTTCCTCCGGTGGTCACCCTGCGATCGGTCGGGAGTCCGGTGCGGCTCTCCTAACGGCTCAGGATCTGGCCCAGCGCGCCCGATCGGAACTCCTCGATCTGGCGCTGCATGTCCACGGCCGGCCGGCTCGTCGCGTACCGACTGCGGCGCAGCGCGTCGCGCAGGTCCCCGAGCCGGGAGGTGAACGTGTCCAGCTGCTGCTCCGGCACGGGCCGGAGCCGCTCGGCCGGCCCGTCCAGGTCGCCGCTCTGCACCAGCGCCGCGGCCGCGTCGACGAGCGCGAGCATCTCGGCGCCGTAGAACCGGATCGACTGGTTGCCGACGTCGAACAGCCAGACCGCCCGGACACGCCCAAGAGGCAATGAGCGCTGAATCGATTGCGCAGGCAGTACCTCCGCGATCTCCTGAACCGGCCGGACCGTCGCATCGGTGAACGCCCGCGAGAGACCTACCCCTTTCCTGGGGCGTCCATCGGGAGTGGCGGTCCGGCCCATAGGCGCAGGATCGGCGTCGGCGTTCGCGTGCACTGCGGGGTGCGCATGCGGGGAGAGACATCGGCGCCGATCCTGCTTCCAATTCCGCCGCGGGCCGGGACATCGCTCCCGGTCCGCGGCGTGTCCGTACCGCCCGGCCCGGGACGATCAGGCCCGCGATTAGCCTGATCCGGTGCCACCACCACCCGCCGCGCGCGTGCCCTCGCCCGGCACCGCGGACCCGCTCGCGCCCCTGCTCGACCTCCCTGGCGTGACGGACGAGTTGGCCTCCGCGCGGCAGGCGGTCGACCGGCTGCTCGACCACCGCGTGCTGCGCCGGCAGAGCGCAGCCGTGAGCAGCGAGTCCGCCTTGCGCGGTGCTCGCGCCTCGGCAGCTCTGGAAGGCGCCGACATCCCGCTGGCCGACCTGCGGGCCGGCCGGCTCGAGGACCCGGTCGTACAGGGAGCGCTCCGGCTCAGCGCCGGTCTGGGGGCCCTTGTCACCACCTGGGAGCAGGCGCCCCTGCAGGCGATCGCTCGCCTGCACGTCCTGGCCGCCACCGGCACGGTCCCGGCGGATCGGCTGGGCCGTCCCACCGGCGACCCGGCGATCGCCGCCCGGCTCGCGGGTCTGGCTCGCCTCGTCGCCGGCCGCAGCAGCGTTCCCGGCACCCTGGTGGCCGCCGTCGTCCACGGCGAGCTGGCGACGCTGGCGCCGTTCGGCAGCGCGGACGGCCTGGTGGCCCGAGCAGCCGCCCGCCTGACACTGGTGACCCGCGGCGTCGACCCGAAGTCGGTCAGCGTCCCCGAGGTCGGCCACCTCGAGCTGGCCGAGGACTACCGGACAGCGCTGGAGGGCTACCGCTCCGGTGCACCGGACGGCGTCGCCACTTGGCTCCGCCACTGCGCGACCGCGGTGGCGCTCGGCGCCCGGGAGGGTCTTGCCATTTGCGAGGCCGTGCTGAGGGGTTGAGCCGACCCTCGGACAGCCGGCCCGGACACGCGAACGGCGCCCCGATGAGGAGGCGCCGTCGCGCACGGACGGACCCGGGTTAGCAGGCGTGCACACCGTCTCGACGGTCACCGACCGAGGTCGGACCCGTCGTGCCTCCCGCGGCTGGTCGCGCGTGGGTACCCAGCGTCCGTGCACGGAACCGCAGCTCACCGAGGGTGTTCCCGCCGACGAACCGGCTTCCGTGCAGTCCTTTGTACGCCCGTTCAGCGAGCGGCGGAAGACCGACGGACGAGTAACGTTTCGCCACCGCGCCGGCGTGCGCCTGGTTGTGGAGCAAGAGTCGCTGATCTCCGTCGAGCCGCCGCGTACCACGCGATTCCGGCAACCGCCGCACCGACGCCCACAGCGGTCCCGACCATCGGCCGGCGTGGTGCCCGGGCCAGCCGGGACCGCAACGAGACGGGTCGGCTGAACACCAGGACCGGCCAGTCGCGCTCCCTGGCCGCGCGGCGCAGGCCCCGGTCCGGGTTCACCGCGGTGGGATGGCCGACGGCTTCGAGCATCGGCAGATCGGTGACGGAGTCGCTGTAGGCGTAGCAGTCGGCCAGGTCGTACCCGGCCGCCTCGGCCAGCTCCCGCATTGCCGCCGCCTTCGCCGGCCCGTATGCGTAGTACGCCACCTCGCCGGTGTAGCGACCGTCCTCGACCACCATCCTGGTCGCGATCACCCGATCCGCGCCGACCAGCTCGCCGATCGGTCCCACGACCTCCTCGCCGCTGCTCGAGACGATCACGACCTCGCGTCCGGCCGCTTTGTGTTCCTCGATCAGGTCGGCCGCCTCGGCATAGATCAACGGATCCACGATCTCGAACAATGTCTCCGAGACGATCTCCCTGACCTGCTGCACATCCCAGCCGGTGCACATCTCCGTGACGTAGTCCCGCATCCGGTTCATCTGGTCCTCGTCCGCTCCGGCGACGAGGTAGACCAACTGCGCGTACGCGGCCTTCAGGGCGGCACGGCGGCTGATCAGGCCCCCTGCGCGGAACGGCCGCCCGAATGCGAGCGCACTCGACCTGGCGATGATCGTTTTGTCCAGATCGAAGAAAGCCGCGGAGCGGTGCACACCGCAAAGCATAGGAGCAGGCCCTCTTAACGATCTGATGAAAAAGACTCCGGCATCTCTGTGTGCTTGAGGGCACGAGAGGGTACACATGGAGTAGGTGGGGTGTGCCTCGTGCTGCTCCACGCCAATCGTCCGGCTCAACCCCCCGGAGCCGGGCTTCGACGGCCCCCGCTATCCCCCCAGGCGGGGGCCGTCTCATGTCCGCGGTCGGTTCGGTCACGGCAGCACCTCCTTGGCGAGCGACAGGACGATCGGCACGATCCCGAGACAGACGAAGGCCGGCAGGAAGCAGAGTCCGAGCGGCGCCATCGCCAGGACACCGGCACTGCGGGCCCGGGCCAGCCCGGCCGCGGCCAGTCCGGACCGCCGGCTCGCGGCGAGCCGGTCGAACGCGACCCCCAATCGGCTGCCGCTCTCAGCGGACCGGCCGACCGCCCTTGCCACCGGCGCGAGGTCGTCGTCAGCGGCCACCCCGGCCCAGGCCGCCGGCGCGGCCGTCCCGAGTCGTTGGAGCCCGGCGATGACACCCAGATCCTCGCTGAACGGCCCGGGCAGCGCGGCCGCCACTGCTTCCAGGGCGGCCACCAGCGGCATGCCCGCCTGCAGGCACACGCTGAGCAGGTCGAGCGTGAGCGGGAGGTCGGCCTGACGGTCTTCCCGATCCTTCCGAACCTTCGCCGGTTCCAGCTTCCGCAGAACCCGGTCGGCGGCCACGAAGGCTCCTGCGCCGATGCCGAGACCGAGCGGGCCTCCGACGACCAGCGCCGTCGCGACACCGAGGGCGCCCGCCGCCGGTCGGGTCATTCGCCGGCCGTCGACCCGCCCTGCCCGCCGGGTTGGACGGATACGACGGCGTCGACCCATCAACGCGAGTGACAGAGCCATCAACAAGGGCGCGGCCGCGTTCATCGGGCTCCTTGGGCAGCCGCGACGATCCGTGCCGTCCAGAGCACGCCGACGGCCTCGAGGACGACGCCGACCACGAGTGCCAGCTGGCCGTGCGGCTGCCCGAGCAGCACGGTCAGTGGCTCGGCTCCCATCGCCGCGCCCAGGCCTATTCCGAGGACCGGCAGGATCGCCAGCAGCCCGGCGGTCGACCTGGCGCCGGCCAGCTGCGCGACCACCTCGCGTTTCTCAGACTCCCGGGACCGCAGATCCTGCTCGACCCGGTCGAGGACCGTGGCCGCCGGAGCCCCACTTCGCTCGGACACCGTCCACACCGCCCGGACAGCGCGATGCGCGACAGCAGGAGACCCGTCGAGGGCCGCCAACGCCTCGGCCGGTCGTTGACCGGCCCTGAGATCGGCAGCGAGCATGCCGACCGCCTCGACCATCTCGGCCGCGGCCCGCCGGTCCCGGCGTTCCACGGCACCGCGACGCAGTACAACCCATGCCGTCGCTGCGGCCACGCCGCCGGCCGCCGCCGGGAGCACTGGCACCGCGTTCCCGAACCCGAGCCGGGCCCAGGCCGCCAGAGCCGCGGCGCCTGCCGTCGCGCACGCCATCGTCCCGGTCCGACCCGTCGGCCCCGAGATCCGAGTCGGCCGCCGGAATCCCGCACCGCCGTGCAGCGCCCGGAGCCGGGAGGTCCCCGGAGATGGCCGGGCGACGAGACCGAGTGCCAGGGCCGCGAGAGCGAGCGCGACGCCGGTCACGGACCGCTCCGTTCGAGGTGCGGCTCCAGGATGCGGGCAAGATCGGCCCAGGCGTCGACCGGACCCGCGTCGTGCCGCCAGGCCGGTACCACCCGCATCTCCTCGCCGTCCCGTCGGAAGACGCCGATCTCGGCCAGCACCCGATGCCCGTCCGGGAGCCGGTCGAGATGGATCGCGACCTGGAGTGCCGCAGCCACCTGGCTGCGGACTGCATGCCGGTCCAGCCGTCCCAACGCGCCCAACGCCTCCAAACGGGCCGGCAGCTGCCCGGCGCTGTTGGCGTGCAGCGTCCCGCTGCTGCCGGCGTGACCGGTGTTCAGCGCCGTCAGCAGTTCCACGACCTCGCCGCCGCGAACTTCGCCGACCACGAGCCGGTCGGGCCGCATCCGCAGTGCCTGGCGGACGAGATCGCGCAGGGACACCTCACCGGCGCCCTCGACGTTCGCCGGACGCGCGGTCAGCCGGACCACGTGCGGGTGGGCGGGGCGCAGCTCAGGCGCGTCCTCGACGAGGATCAGCCGTTCGGCCGGATCGACCAGTCCGAGCATGCTGGCGAGCAGGGTCGTCTTGCCCGATCCCGTACCGCCGCTGACGAGGAACGCGGCCCGCGCCCGGATGATCGCCCACAGCAGTCCAGCGGCACCTCGCCGCAGCGTTCCGGCCGCCTCCAGCTCGGCAATGGTGAAGGCCTTCGCCGTGAACGTCCTCAGCGACAGACAGGTGCCGCCCGGCGCGACCGGCGGCAGTACCGCATGCAGCCGCGTTCCGTCCGGCAGCGCCGCGTCCACGTACGGGCTTGCGTCGTCAAGACGCCGGCCGGCCGCTGCCGCCAGTCGTTGGGCGAGCCCGCGGACCGCCGCCTCACTCGGGAACCGGACGGCCGAGCGCTGCAGGCCGGCCCCGCGATCGACCCACACACTGTCGGGCGCGTTGACCAGCACGTCGGTTACTCCCGGCTGCTGAAGAAGCGGTTGCAGCGGTCCGGCCCCGGCCAGTTCTGATTCCGCTTCACGTACCAGGTCGAGGACCTGACCGTGACCGGCGAGGCCACCCGCGTCCTGCCTCACCAGGGCGGCGATGGCAGCGCGGCCGGGCGGCGCGCCGGTGTCGACGAGTCGGCGTCGCACCCGCTCCAGTGCCTCGGCGTTCATGCCGCCTCCCGGACGGCGCCGGTCCGGCCCAGCAGGTGCTCGCACAGTTCACCGAGGCGGGTGCCCCGGATCAGACCGGCGCCGTTGCCGACCTGAACCGCCTGTCGCACCGCGGCTTCGTCCGCCAGCTCACCCGCGAACGGCAGGTCGGCCCCGCGAACCACCTCTCGGCTGGGGAGAGCCCCCGGCCCGGTTCGCACGACTGCCCGTGGCGCCGGCGTTGAGCCGAGCCCGTCGACGACGCGTCGTGCCGCCAGCACCGATCGGACCTCTGCCGGTATCACGACGAGAAGCTCGTCGGCGGCGGTCAGTGCCTCGTCACGGCCCGCCGTACGGTGCCGGGGAAGGTCGAGCACGATCGTGCCACCGCCCCGGCTCGCCGCCGCAACCACGGCCCGCACCGCGTCCGGTGTCAGTTCAGCGGCGTCGGTTGCGGCCAGCACTGCGAGGCCGTGCACAGTCGGGACCGCCTCATACAGGGCGGTGGGGGACAGCCGTCCGCTCAGCACACCCAGGTCGGCCCACCGGGCTCCGGGTGCGAGCTCGGCTCCCAGCCCGGCGTCGGCTCCGCCGCCGAGCGGATCCAGGTCCACGAGCCAGGACGGTCCGCGCAGCGCGGCCGTCAACGCGAGACCGGCCGCCAGCACGCTCGCGCCGGCCCCGCCACGACCACCGACGACCCCGACGACGCGCGCGCGGGCCGCGGGCTCGGCCAGGTCGGCGAGTCGATCGAGCAGGCCGGCTTCGCCGCTCGGCAACCCGATCGTCTCCTCGGCGCCGATCATCGTCGCGGTGTCGCGAAGAGCGTCCGACGGTGATCCTCTCGTGAGGAGGAGTACGCCCGGGCGCCGCTCCAGTCGGGCCATCGATAGCGTCTCCAGCAGGTCCGCGCCGACCAGCACCAGCGGCGCCTGGGTCCACTGTGGACGACAGACGGCCGGCTCGACGGACACGTCGACCGCTACTCCGACCGCCGCCGCCATTCCGAGCAGGTCGTCGAGCAACTCGGTGTCCGCGGTGAGTACCAGCGGTCGGCTCTCTCGGGTCATTGCTCCTCCTTCGGTGCACGCCGGAGAAGCAAACCGCTGTGGCGCAACGGATCGCGAGTCCAGAGCCCAATCTGTGGATGAAGCGAAGGCCTGTGGACAAGGCGTCCCCGCGCTAGCACAGAGCACTGACAGAATTCATCGATCATCCACAGTGGAGAGATCTGTCCACAGTTTGTAGTACAAGGCTGGCCCGGGCCCCCGCCGCCGCGGATGCTCGGTCCCGCACGCCGCACCGGGCGGCGTCGAGAGAGGAGCGAATCCATGCTGAAGAAGTTCCGGGCGACCTACCGGCGCGACGACGGGATGACCACCGCCGAGTACGCGGTCGGACTGATCGCCGCCGTCGCGTTCGCCGGAATCCTCTACAAGGTGGTGACCAGCGGCACGGTGCTGACCGCCCTGACGGCGATCGTCAAGCGCGCCCTCTCCCAGGGATGACCAGGCGGCGCGATGGCGGGATGGCCACCGCGGAGTTGGCCGTCGTGCTCCCGGCTCTGGTGCTGGTGATCGCAGCCGGACTTACCGCCGTGTCGGTGATGCTCGCGCAACTGCGTTGCGTCGACGCCGCGCGGGAGGGAGCCCGGGCGGCGGCCCGTGGTGAGTCCGTCGCGGGGGCCGGATCGGCCGCCATGCGAGTGGCACCGGCGGGAGCGACGGTGACGGTCGCGAACGCCGGCGACAATGTCCAGGTGACAGTGTCGGCAGCGGCCGGCCGCACCGGAGGTCTGCTCCCGGTCTTCACCGTCAAGGCCACCGCCGTCGCGTCGAGGGAGCCGGAGTCCAGCGGTGTGCCGTGACCGGGGCAGCGTCACCATCTGGGCGGCCGCCCTGGCCGGCCTCATCTGGCTGAGCTGCTCGGCGGCCGTTCTCTACGGCAGCGCGGTCGTCGGCCGACACCGCGTTGAGACGGCGGCCGATCTGGCAGCGCTGGCAGCGGCGGTCCGAGTGCCCGACGGCACGTCGCGCGCCTGCCGTGCCGCGACCTCGATCGCCGGCCGAAACGGCGCGGTCCTTCAGGTGTGCCGTGTGGTCGGAGACGACGTCGAGGTGGTGGTGTCCCGGCCGATCCGTCTCGGTGGTCTGGGTGTCCGGGAGGCGACGGCCAGGGCTCGGGCAGGTCCGATGGAGGACCTGCCGTGACATGAGGAAGGGGTGGGCGGCGCTGTCCGCGCCGCCCACCCCTCAGCTGAAGCCGATCAGGAGTCCCGGGACACCGTGTCGGTCGTCGTGCGCTCCTCACGGCGCGGCAGGAACGACCGGCGTCGCGGGGCGGTGGAGTCCTCGACGGGCGGGGCCGCCTCGTAGTTGGCGTCGACCGGCGGCTGGACGCGCGTCCGGTCATCGACGACCGGAGCGTCCGTGCGCGAGCGGTCGGAGAGCCGAGGCTCCTCGTACCGGGTGGGCGGCACGGTGGTGGTCTCCGGCGTGGAGTCCACGCGCTGCGCGAGTTCCTCGTTCTCGCGCCGCAGCGTCCGCCGCTCCTTGCGCAGCCGGCGGTTGCGCCGCATGCCACCCATCAGAAGACCGAGGCCGACGACAGCGAGGACGGTGGTGATCATGCCGGCGACGAAGACGACGCCGAGAGTGACGTTCGAGACGGAGACACCCCAGAGCGAGACTGCGAGCGAGTCGGTGTTGCTGGTGACTACGGCGGCGGTGAGCACGCCGGCACCGGCGAGCAGGATGAGACCTAGAACCGCCACGGTGATCAGCTCCTTTCTTCGAGTGGACGGGTTCGTCCCTCGTCCGTGTTGCGGTGGACATACCCGTCGGCGCCGATCGGCAAGCGTCGGCTGCTCCGAACGCGCGAAACGCCTGGCATCAGGATGGCAAGGACGTGAGCACGGCGTCGAGCAGGCGTACGGCGCCGGCCTTGTCCAGCGGCTCGTTCCCATTGCCGCACTTGGGCGACTGCACACACGACGGGCAGCCCGCCTCGCACTCGCAGGCGTTCACCGCCTCACGTGTCGCGAGCAGCCATTCGCGAGCTGTGTCGTAGCCGCGGGCAGCGAAGCCGGCGCCCCCCGGTTGTCCGTCGTACACGAAGATCGTCATGCGACCGGTGTCGGGATGCAGGGCCGTGGAGACGCCGCCGATGTCCCATCGGTCGCAGGTGGCGAACAGGGGAAGCAGTCCGATCGCGGCGTGCTCGGCGGCGTGGGCGGCACCCGGGACGTCGGCCGGATGCAGGCCGGCCGCGGCGATCGCAGTGTCGGACAGCGTGTACCAGACGGCCCTCGTCCGCAGCTCCCGCTTGGGCAGGTCGAGTGGGGTCTCGTCGAGCACCTGACCGGTCAGATGCTGACGCCGCAGGTACGACACGACTTGGTTGGTCACGTCGACGGTCCCGTGGTGCAGGGTCAGTTCCCCGAGGTCGCGTTCCCGCAGCGTCGACACCACCCGGATGTCGGTGGTGTCCCGGGCCGAGGTCGAGTAGTCAGGCTCGGCCTGGTGGACCAGGGCGACGGCGGCCTCGAGGTCCAGCTCGTCGACCAGGTACGAGACGCCCTGATGCAGGTAGACGGCGCCGGCATGGACGGTGGTGTGCGAGGCCCAGGCGTCCACCGTGCCGAGCACCCGGCCGGTGCCGCCCTCCACGACCCGGACCGGCTCGCCGCCCGTCCCGCGGATGTCGAGGTCCGGTCGGGCGCGTGCCGTCCAGTACCAGCCCGTGGGCCGGTGCCGCAGCAGGCCGCGGCGGACCAGGTCCGGCAGCACCGCCTCGGCGGCCGGCCCGCCGAACATCGGCAGGTCGGCGTCGGTGAGGGCGAGCTCGGCGGCGGCGCAGCAGAGCTGCGGACCGAGCACGTACGGGTTCTCCGGGTCCAGGACCGTCGCCTCGACCGGGCGGCCGAAGACCGCTTCCGGGTGGTGCACGAGGTACGTGTCCAGCGGGTCGTCCCGGGCCACGAAGACGACCAGCGCACCGAGTCCCTCCCGGCCCGCGCGTCCGGCCTGCTGCCAGAGCGAGGCGAGCGTGCCCGGGAAGCCCGCCAGCACGACGGCGTCCAGCCCGGCGATGTCGATGCCGAGCTCCAGCGCGTTCGTCGCCGCGACGCCCAGCAGCGTCCCGTTCGCCAGCGCCGTCTCCAATGCACGGCGTTCCTCCGGCAGGTAGCCGGCCCGGTACGCGGCCACCCGCTGGGCGAGCTCCGGCGCGGCGCCGGCCAGATGGCGGCGGGTGGTGAGGGCCAGCACTTCGGCCCCACGCCGGGACCGGACGAACGCCAGCGCCCGGGCGTCCTCGATCACGAGGTCGGCCAGCAGCCGGGCAGCCTCGGCCCCGGCGGGACGCCGGACCGGGGCGCCGTGCTCGCCGTGGCCGTTGGTCAGCGGCGGCTCCCAGAGCGCGAAGGCGGTCGACCCGCGGGGCGATGCGTCCTGCGTCACCTCCTCGACCTCCAGGCCGGTGAGTCGGCTGGCCGAGATCGCCGGCGTCGCGACCGTCGCCGAGGCGAGTACGAAGGTCGGGTACGCACCGTAGGAAGCGCAGATCCGCCGCAGCCGCCGCAGCACGTGCGCGACGTGCGAGCCGAAGACGCCGCGGTAGGTGTGGCACTCGTCGATCACCACGTACCTCAGCCGGCGCAGGAAGGCCGCCCATCGTGTGTGCGACGGCAGGATGCCGCGGTGCAGCATGTCCGGGTTCGTGAGCACCAGCCGGGAATGGGCACGAACCCAGTCCCGCTCCGGCGGAGCCGTGTCGCCGTCGAAGGACGCAGCCCTGACGTCGGGCAGCACCAGCGAGCGCAGCGACCGGAGCTGGTCGCCGGCCAGAGCCTTGGTGGGGGCGAGGTAGAGCGCGGTCGCCTTGCCGTCGGCGAGCAGAGCGGACAGCACCGGCAACTGATAGGCCAGCGACTTGCCCGAGGCGGTTCCGGTCGCGACGACCACCGACCGGCCGGCGTAGGCCAGCGACGCGGCGGCCGCCTGGTGTTCCCAGGGCCGGGCGATGCCCCGGGCCCGGAACCGGTCCGCCAGCAGCTCAGGGGCCCAGTCCGGCCAGTCCGCGGACCGCCCGGGCCGGGGCGGAACCTGCTCCACATGCGTCACCGGGTTGTACCGGCTACCGGCCAGGACGCGGTCGAGCAGATCTTGCCCGCGGAGGGTGGCACCCTCCGGCGCGCGCGTACGGACCACGTCACTCACTTTCGCGCTCGCGACTTTGGTTAGATCGGGGGCAAGCAGTAGAGCCCGGTCGGCGGACCGACGCTCGTCTCACGTCGCCAACTTACGCGGAGGTGCGCCATGGACCTCACGTTGAACACCCGTGACCAGGCCGGGCATACGGTTCTGGCTGTCTCCGGGGAGGTCGACGTCTACACCGCGCCGGCCCTGCGGGACCGGATCGCCGATCTTCTCGATTCGGGTCAGCATCAGCTGGTCATCGATCTCGGTGGGGTCGAGTTCCTCGACTCGACCGGGCTGGGCGTCCTCGTCGCCGGTCTCAACCGGGCCCGGGAGGTCGGCGGCAGTCTGTCGCTGGTCTGTCCGCAGGAGCGGGTCCTCAAGCTGTTCCGGATCACGGGCCTGGACGAGGTCTTCACCGTGCACTCGACGGTGGACGAAGCGCTCGCCAGTCCGTCGGCAGGCTGAGGCCATGAGCGGGATCGCCGCTGACACCGACGTCACCGTCACGCTCCGTCTGCCGCCGAGCCCGGCTCACGTGCGGACAGCGCGGCTGATCGCGGCGGCCATGGCCCGGCGGAGCGGGGTCGGCGAGGACAACCTCGACGAGGTCCGCCTTGCCGTGGGCGAGGCCTGCGCCCGGGCGGTGCGGATGCAGGAGCGGCAGGGCGTGACCGCGCCGGTGACCGTCGAGTTCGCGGAGGCCGGCCGGTTCCGGGTGTCCGTGGTCGACGGTGCCAAGACCGGCACGGGAGACGAGCTCACCGCGATGGCCAACGGCGCGGGTGGTTCGATCCCGTGGGCGGACCCGAGCGGGGACGCTCTGGGTCTGGCGCTGCTCGGGGCGGTGGTCCAGGATCTCGTGGTCGATCAGGAGATCGACGGCGGGACGCGGGTGACCATGTCGTGGCCGCTGGCCTGAGGCAATCCGGGCACGGCCGACAGTATGCGACATAAATGCCACAAAGCTGTGATTCCGGTCGCACAAGTAAGGTCCGTCTTGGGGGACCGGTCATGCTCCCGTAAACTCCGCGCGATCTGCGCGGGACCGCATGTGTCCGGTCAGCGCACGCTCTAACGACCAGCTCCACCCGCCGTCCGGCGTCCTGTGGCTGTTCGCCAACGTCGTCTAACAGGAGGACGCATTGCTCCCGCTTTCCCTGGCGGAGGCCCCGGAGATCGCAGGCGCGGACTACTTCGTCGTAGTGGTCATCGCCGCCATCGCCCTCGGTGCGCTCGTGTTCGCCCTCTACCTCTACAACCAGGTCATGCGCGCCGACCAGGGCACGGCCCGGATGCAGGACATCGCCCGGGCGGTCCAGGAGGGCGCCGCGGCGTACCTGAACCGGCAGTTCAAGACGTTGAGCGCTTTTGTCCTCATCGTCTTCGTCCTCCTGCTGATCCTGCCGGTCACCGATGGCGGCGCCAGCGTCCGCATCGGCCGCTCCGTCTTCTTCGTGGTCGGCGCCTGCTTCTCGGCGCTCGTCGGCTACTTCGGGATGACGCTCGCGACCCGCGGCAACGTCCGGGTGGCCGCGGCGGCCCGGGCGACCGGCAGTCGTGACGCGATGCGGATCGCGTTCCGGACGGGCGGCTTCTGCGGCATGCTCACGGTCGGCCTGGGTCTGCTGGGCGCCTCGATCGTGCTGCTGGTCTACAACCAGGACGCCCCGACCGTGCTCGAGGGCTTCGGCTTCGGCGCCGCGCTGCTCGCGATGTTCATGCGGGTCGGCGGTGGCATCTTCACCAAGGCCGCGGACGTCGGTGCCGACCTGGTCGGCAAGGTCGAGGCCGGCATCCCCGAGGACGACCCCCGCAACGCTGCGACGATCGCGGACAACGTCGGCGACAACGTCGGCGACTGCGCGGGCATGGCCGCCGACCTCTTCGAGTCGTACGCGGTGACGTTGGTCGCCGCGCTGATCCTCGGTAAGGCCGCGTTCGGCTCCGAGGGGCTGATCTTTCCCTTGGTCGTGCCGGCCATCGGTGTGCTCACCGCGGTCGTCGGCATCTTCCTGACCGAGCCGCGTGCGTCCGACCGCGATGCCCTGCAGACCATCAACCGGGGCTTCTTCGCCTCGGCGCTGATCTCGGCCGTGCTGGTCGTGCTGGCCGCGTTCATCTTCCTGCCGGGGCGGATCTCCGACCTCGACGGCGTGAGCGACGCGGTGCTGAACTCGGCCGGTGGCAAGGACCCACGGGTGATCGCCATCGTCGCGGTGCTCATCGGCCTCGTGCTGGCGGCGGCGATCCAGGTGCTCACCGGGTACTTCACCGAGACCAGCCGGCGACCCGTCCGGGACATCGGCCGCTCGTCGCTGACCGGTCCGGCGACGGTGATCCTGGCCGGTTTCTCGATCGGCCTGGAATCTGCCGTCTACTCGGCCATCCTCATCGGCGCCGCGGTCTACGGCGCCTCGCTGCTCGGCGGCGGCTCGATCGTCGTCTCCCTGTTCGCGGTCGCCCTCGCCGGCACGGGCCTGCTCACCACGGTCGGCGTCATCGTCTCGATGGACACCTTCGGACCGGTGAGCGACAACGCGCAGGGCATCGCCGAGATGTCCCACGACATCGACGAGAAGGCGGCGCGCGTGCTGACCGAGCTCGACGCGGTCGGCAACACCACCAAGGCGATCACCAAGGGCATCGCGATTGCGACCGCGGTATTGGCCGCGACCGCGCTGTTCGGGTCGTTCACCGACGCGGTCAGCACCGCCGTGGCCAAGACCGGGATCGACTCGGTCACCGGAGTCAGCAACCTCGACCTGCTGCAGTACGCGGGCGTCCTCAACGTCGCCGATCCCACCAACCTGGTCGGGTTGATCATCGGCGCTTCGGTGGTGTTCCTGTTCTCCGGGCTCGCCATCACCGCCGTGTCGCGGGCCGCCGGCCGGGTGGTCTTCGAGGTCCGGGAGCAGTTCCGGACCAAGCCCGGGATCATGGACTTCAGTGAGCGCCCGGACTACAGCCGGGTTGTCGACATCTGCACCCAGGACTCGCTGCGGGAGCTGATCACCCCGGGGCTGCTCGCGGTGCTCGCGCCGATCGCGGTCGGCTTCGGTCTCGGTGCCGGCGCGCTCGGCTCGTACCTGGCCGGCGCGATCGCCACCGGCGTGCTCATGGCCGTGATGCTGTCGAACTCCGGCGGTGCCTGGGACAACGCGAAGAAGTTGGTCGAGGACGGCCAGTTCGGCGGAAAGGGCAGCGAGGCCCACGCGGCCACCGTCATCGGCGACACCGTCGGCGACCCGTTCAAGGACACCGCGGGCCCGGCGCTCAACCCGCTGATCAAGGTCATGAACCTGGTGTCGTTGCTGATCGCCCCGGCGGTCGTGCAGCTGAGCATCGGCACCGACGCCAATAAGGCGCTGCGTATCGGCCTGGCCGTCCTGGCCGTGGCGATCATCGCCGGGTCCATCGCGATCTCGAAGCGGCGGTCGGTCGCGGTCGGCGCCGAGCCGGCGACGACGGAGGTCTGAGCCCGATCGGACCGGCGGCCGCCATCGGTGTCCGCCGGTCCGTAGGGTGTCCGCCGTGCTTCGCCCGATTGCCGCCTTCGCCGTACTTGCCGCACTTCTGTCCGCCTGCGGGGCGAAGGACGCCGGGATCGTGGAACCGGCGGCGTACGCGCAGACCGTCTGCTCCGGACTGATCGGCTGGCGGGACGGGGTCGCAGCGGACAGCGCGGAGCTGACCCACAGCCTGGACGGCGCCAACGACGTCGCCACCGTCCGGGCCCGGTACGCGCGGTTCTTCACCGCCACGGTCCGCCGCACGGACCAACTGCTCGGCTCGGTCAAGTCGGCCGGCGCCCCCAAGGCCGACCGCGGGCAGGGCTACTCCCGCGACCTCGCCGCCGCGCTGGAACGGACCCGGACGGGTCTCAGCGCCGCGCAGAGGAGCTTCGCCGCGCTGCCTACCGGCAACCTCACCGCGTACGCGGCCGGCGCCCGGAAGGTCCGCGACTCCCTCGGTGCCCTGTTCACCCAGGTCGGGACGACCCTCGACGATCTCGGACGGACGTACACCGACTCCGGCCTGAACCGGGCGTTCCGTGCGGACCCGGCCTGCCAGCGCCTGTCCGGCACCTGACCGCCTACGCTCCCGACTGTGCCTGGGCAGCTGTCCTTCCTCACCGCCGGGGTGCGCCCACCCGGGGTGGACGACCTCGAGGGGCTGCTGCTCGGCGTGGGCCAGGTCGTCCGGTTCGGGGGTACGGCCCGGCTATCCGTGCTGGTCGAGGACCGGTGGCGGGTGGAGGAGGTGCTCCACGCGTACGACGAGCGTGGGCTGCGCGGTGAGGTGGCGGAGGAGGACGGCGTGACCTCGGTCCGAACGCCATTCAGTCTGGCGTTGCAGCCCGTTGCGGAGCGCTGGATCCGGGGCGCGGTCAAGGCCGTGCCGCCGGGATTCACGCTGGACGGATCGCGGCTCCGTATGTGGGCGATTGGTGCGGGACGCCGGGATGAGCACGGCTACCTGCTCCGGTTGAGCCCGCACGACCCCCAGGTCTGGGAGCCGGTCGGCTCGGCGCTGGCCCGGGCCGGCATCGCCGGTGCATTCGTCGGCCCCCGTGCAGGCGGGCCGGCCTACCGGGTCACCGGGCGCCGGCGGCTGACCCGGCTGGGCGAGTACGTCGGCGAGCGGCCGGCCCGGGCACCGGAAACCGACTGGCCCGGCTGACGGCAAGCCCGGCACCGTCGTCTGTGGACAGAACCGTCGCCTGTGGAGACCCGTTCGCGCCCCGGTTGACACCGCCCTACTGTCGGCGCCATGTCCGAGTTGCAGGTGGAGCCGCAGGTGCTGGCCGAGGCCGGTCGCTCCCTCATCGCTGAGCGATCGGCGCTGGCCGACGCCGCCGCCGAGGTCACCCGCGCGCTGGGAACCGTCGCCGCGGCCCTCCCCGGCTCGCGCACCGCCACGGCTGCCGACCACGCCGCCGCGCTGCTGGCGTCCGAGGCCCGGGCGACCGCCGTTGACCTCGGCCACCTCGGCAGGGCGCTGACGACAGCTGCCCGGGAGTACGGCGAGGTCGAGCGGTCGATCGTGACCGGCATCGAGCGATCCGGGAGGGCCGCATGACCACCGAGGCGCGGGACTGGGACGCCGCGACCTGCGACCGGGGTGTGCGGCAGCTCTTCCGGCTCGCCGACGAGCTCGACCGGGCTTACGAGCGGCTGAGCACGACCGAGTCCCGGTTGGCCGGCTGGAGCGGTTCCGCCGCCGACCATGCCCGCCCCCGAGTACGTGCGGCGACCGTCCGGGTGAGCGGCCTGGCCGGGCTCCTGCGGCAGGCTGCGGATGTGGTCCGGTCCGGTCTGCACTGCATCGCCGAGGCGGCCAGGCTGGCCGGCGGCGCCGCCCAGTCGCCCCGCGAAGCCGACGAGGGCCGGGCGTTGGCGGCTGCGGTCGACGGTCGGATCAGCGCCGGTCTGGATGCGGTCCGGACGACGTCTCCGGCCGCTCGCCTGCCCGGACCGGACTCGACCGCGGCCGAGGTCGCGCACTGGTGGACCGCTCTGCCGCCCGAGCTGCGTCGTCAGCTGCTGGCCCGTGAGCCGGCCACGCTGGGCAGCCTCGCCGGGTTACCGGCCGAGATCCGCGACGCGGCCAACCGACGGCAGCTCGCGACCCTGCTCGCGCGACTGCGGGCCGAACGGGACCAGCTCCTGACGACCGGCCCCCTGCTTCCCGCGCACCAGGCGAGGTACGCCGTCGTCCGCTCCATGCTCACGATCGCCGAGGCCGTCGAGCGAGCCCTCGCCGGTCGTCGCGCGCGGCTGCTCACCCTTGACCTGAGCGGCGTCGGCCGGGTTGCGATCGGGCTCGGCGACGTCGACCGCGCGCGGCACGTCGCCGTCCTCGTCCCGGGCATGGGGGACGACGCCGTCCACGGAGTCGGTGGGACCGTCGATCGAGCCGGGAACCTGTTGGCCGAGGCCGGTCGGCAGTCCGACGAGTCCAGCGCGGCGATCGCCTGGCTCGGATACGCGGCGCCGGACTGGCGCGAGGTCCCGTTCGCCACCCGGGCCCGGGCGGGCGGCCGGATGCTCGCCGCGGACCTGGCTTCCTTCGACTCGGGCCGGAGCGTGGACGGCGGCGGGCTGCCGCACGTCACCCTGGTCGGCCACAGCTACGGCAGCACGGTCGTCGGAGCGGCCGCCCAGGCCGGCCCGAAGCGGGCGGACGACCTGGTGCTGGTCGGCAGTCCGGGCGTGCTCGCCGGCAACGCCCGCGAGCTCGGCTTGCCCGGCCGGCGGGTGTACGTGGGCGAGGCACCGTTCGACCCGGTCGCGGACCTGGGCGTGTTCGGCGCCGACCCAGGGGACGCGGCCTTCGGGGCCACCCCGATCCGGACCGATCCGGAACCCGGACGGCCCTGGCCGGTTCAGCTGGCCGGCGCTCACACCGGCTACTTCGATCCCGGTTCGGAGTCGCTGCGCAACATCGCGCGCGTCGTGGTCGGCCACGGCGCGGGCGTCACCCGGCCGGGGGAAGCAGCATGAGCTGGGCCGAGGCCGCGGATGCGGCGCAGCGGGTGCTCGCCGAGCGGTTCTGGCACCCTCGCTTCGCCCTCTACCAGGACAAGCCCGGACGGCAGCGGTTCGCGGTCCGCTTGAGCTGGGACTACTGGATCCAGGCCCACGCTCTGGACGTCACGGTGGACGCTGCGGCGCGGACGGGGTCGACAGGGCTCCGGGACCGGATCCGGGCCAACGTCGGCGGCATCGTGCGCCGCAACGGCGGCACGATCGTCAACCGCTACTACGACGACATGGCCTGGATGGGGATCGCGCTGTTGCGGGCCGACGAGGTCGCCGGCGCCGACACCGGCGGGCTGGTCCGGGAGCTGTGGTCGGACATCCGAGCGGGGTGGGACGAGCGGCACGGCGGCATCGTCTGGCGGCGTGAGGACCCGCGGCCGTACACGAACACGCCGGCCAACGCCCCGTCGGCGATCCTCGCCGCCAAGCTGCACCGGCGCTACCGGGATCCGGCCGACCTGGACTGGGCCCGCCGGATTGCCGACTGGCAGTACGCGACGCTGGTCGACCCGGCCAGCGGGATGGTCTGGGACGGCGTTCACCCGGCCGAGCAACCCGGGCCGGACCGGACGTTGTGGACGTACAACCAGGGGACGGTGGTCGGTGCGGAGACCGAGCTGTGGCAGCTGACCGGCGATCGGGGTCATCTCGATCGGGCCCGGCGGACGGCGGCCGCGGCGCTGGATCATTTTGCCGACCCGTCCGGGGGAGTTCTGCCGAACGAGGGCATGGGGGACTCCTCGGTCTTCAAGGGAATATTCGCCCACTATCTCGGCGCTTTGGTATTGGCTGATCCTGATCCGGACGGTGCCGTGGCCCGACAGGTGCGCGCCGCTCTGACCAGCAGCGGAGGCGCCGTTGCCGCGGCGGCGGCAGCCCCGATCGGGTCCGACTGGCGGCAGCCGGTGAGCGGCGAGGCGAGCCTCGGGACGCAGGTCTCGGCGGCCCTGCTGCTCGAAGCTTTGGCGACTGTCGAGCACCCTGATGTGACGCACGGATAACAAGCCATCGGGAACCGCCCGAGCTGACCGACCGTTCCGTCGGTTTGACAGAGTGCGGTCTGAACCCCGCACACTGCGCTCGGGGCCGCCTAGCGAGTCCCCACCCGCAGCACGACGCAGACCTGGAGCACCGTGAGCACGATCGACACCGAAGCCCCCGCGACGCCAGCCCGTCGCGGCCGTTCTCGCGCCGCCGCGAAGGACGGCCTCCGGCTGATCATCGTCGAGTCGCCGCGCAAGGCGCGGATGATCTCGGGCTTCCTCGGCGACGGCTACGTGGTCGAGTCGAGCATCGGTCACATCCGGGACCTGCCGCGCAACGCCGCCGACGTTCCGGCCAAGTACAAGGGCGAGTCCTGGGCCCGCCTCGGCGTCGACGTCGACCACGGTTTCGAGCCGCTCTACGTGGTCAGCGCCGACCACCGGCAGCAGGTCACCAAGCTCAAGGACCTGCTCAAGGATGCGACCGAGCTCTACCTGGCCACGGACGAGGACCGGGAGGGCGAGGCCATCGCCTGGCACCTGGTCCAGACGCTGAAGCCGCAGGTGCCGATCCGCCGGATGGTTTTCCACGAGATCACTCCGGAGGCGATCCGGCGTGCGGTGGAGAACCCCCGCGAGATCGACGCCGACCTGGTCGACGCCCAGGAGACGCGGCGCATCCTCGACCGGCTGTACGGCTACGAGGTCAGCCCGGTGCTCTGGAAGAAGGTCATGCCGAAGTTGTCGGCGGGCCGGGTCCAGTCGGTCGCGACCAGGCTGGTGGTCGAGCGGGAGCGGGCCCGGATGAAGTTCCGGTCCGCTGAGTACTGGGACATCGAAGGTCTGTTCGCGCTGACCGAGAAGCCGGCTGAGGGCGACCCGTCGACGTTCACCGCCACCCTGGTCGCGCTCGATGACAGCCGCATCGCCACCGGACGGGACTTCGCCCCCGAGACCGGCAAGACCCGCAGCGACGTCGTGCACCTGGACGAGCCTGGCGCCCGCGGCCTGGTCGCCCGGCTGAGCAACGCCGCGTTCGCCGTCACCCGGGTCGAGGAGAAGCCGTACCGGCGCCGGCCGTACCCGCCGTTCATGACCAGCACGCTGCAGCAGGAGGCCGGCCGCAAGCTGCGGTTCACGGTCGAGCGGACGATGCGCACCGCCCAGCGGCTGTACGAGAACGGCTACATCACCTACATGCGGACCGACTCGACGAACCTGTCCGAGACAGCGCTGACCGCCGCCCGCCAGCAGGCCCGGGAGCTCTACGGCGACGAGTACGTGCCGCCGGAGGCCCGCCGCTACGTGCGCAAGGTCAAGAACGCGCAGGAGGCACACGAGGCGATCCGGCCCGCCGGGGACAGCTTCCGCACCCCGGGCGCCGTCGCTGACGAGCTGTCCGCGGACGAGTTCCGGCTCTACGAGCTGGTCTGGCAGCGCACCCTCGCCTCCCAGATGGCCGACGCGGTCGGCACCAGCGTGTCGATCCGGCTGGCCGGCACCAGCACCACCGGCGAGCGGGCCGAGTTTGCCGCGAGCGGCAAGACGATCACGTTCCCCGGCTTCCTCCGGGCGTACGTCGAGAGCCTCGACGACGACGCCGACCGGGATGACAGCGAGCGGCGGCTGCCGCGGCTGCTCCGGGACCAGCCGCTGAACGCCCGCGAGCTGACCCCGCAGGGCCACACCACCTCGCCGCCGGCCCGCTTCACCGAGCCCAGCCTGGTCAAGGCGATGGAGGAGCTCGGGATCGGGCGGCCGTCGACGTACGCGTCGATCCTGCACACCATCCAGGAACGCGGGTACGTCTGGAAGAAGGGCAGCGCGCTCGTCCCGTCCTGGATCGCGTTCGCCGTGGTCAACCTGCTGGAGCAGCACTTCACCCGGCTCGTCGACTACGACTTCACGGCCGCGGTCGAGGAGGATCTGGACAACATCGCCGGCGGCGGCATGCAGTCGGTGGACTGGCTCACCCGGTTCTATTTCGGCTCTGAGAGTGGCGAGGAAGGCGGCATCGCCCGGTCCGGCGGCCTGAAGCGGATCGTCTCCGAGCGGCTCGGCGACATCGACGCCCGCGGCATCAACTCGATCCCGCTCGATGGCGGCGTCGTCGTCCGGGTCGGCCGGTACGGGCCGTACATGGAGCGGGCCGAGGGCGAGCGGGCCAGCGTGCCCGAGGACCTGCCGCCGGACGAGCTGACCGCCGAGAAGATCGGTGAGCTGTTCGACGCCCCGTCGGGCGAGCGCAGCCTCGGCGCCGATCCGGACTCCGGCGAGGACGTCACGGTCAAGGCCGGCCGGTACGGGCCGTACGTGTCGTCCGGCGAGAAGACCGCCAGCCTCTTCGGCTCGATGTCGATCGACACGGTGACTCTGGAGGAGGCGCTGCGCCTGCTCACGCTGCCTCGTGTACTCGGCGTCGGCGCGGACGGCGAGGAGATCACCGCACAGAACGGGCGCTACGGGCCGTACATCAAGCAGGGCAAGGAGTCCCGCTCGCTGGAGCGGGAGGACCAGCTCTTCACCGTCACGATCGAGGAGGCGCTGGCGCTGCTGGCGCAGCCCAAGACCCGCGGCCGTCGTTCGGCCACCCCGGTGGCGCCGCTGCGCGAGCTGGGCGACGACCCGGCGAGCGGCAAGCAGGTCGTGGTCCGGGAAGGCCGGTTCGGCCCGTACGTGACCGACGGCGACACGAACGCCAGCCTGCGCAAGGGCGACGCGGTCGAGGAGATCACCATCGAGCGGGCGGCCGAGCTGCTCGCGGACCGGCGCGAGCGGGCGCCGATCAAGAAGGCGACCAAGAAGGCCCCGGCGAAGAAGGCCGCGAAGAAGGCCCCGGCGAAGAAGGCGGCGGCCAAGAAGGCGCCGGCCAAGAAGGCCGCTGCGAACAAGGCGGCGCCCAAGGCTCCGGCCACGAAGGCGGCGCCCGTGCTCGAAGACGACCCGGTCAGCTAGGCCGATCCCGGCCGCCAGCGCGGGCCGCTCGCCGACCCGACCCGGTCGGCCGACGGCCCCGGCCTCCGCCGGGGCCGGCGGGAGAGTCAGGCGGGAAGGCGGGACAGGAGTTCCAGGCGATTGCCGCACGGGTCGTCGATGTAGCAGCGCCGGTGCCCCGGGAACTCCCCGTCCCAGCGCACGGGATGCCCGGCCGCACCGAGCCGGTCCATCAGCGCGTCCAGGTCGTCGACGAGCAGGCCGGGATGGGCCTTGCGGGCGGGCCGGAAGTCGGCCTCGACGCCGAGGTGCAGCTCCGCGGTCCCGGACCGGAACCAGGCCCCGCCCCGCTCGGCCAGCCCCGCGGGCTTCGCCACCTCCGTCATCCCGAGCAGGTCGCCGTAGAACGCCCGCAGCACCGGCTCGGAGCCGGCCGGCGCCGCGAGCAGGACGTGGTGCAGCCCGGTGATCACGCCGGTACCTGGGTCACGGCGAAGATCCGCCGGAACGGCAGCACGGTCCCGTACGGCTGCGGCGGGTACGCCTTCCGCAGCATCGCGCCCAGCTCGGCCTCGAAGTCGGCCGCCTCCGAGGCCGACAGCCGCGCCAGCACCGGCCGCAGCGCCGTCCCTCGCATCCAGGTGAGCACGGGATCGTCACCCTGCAGCACCTGCGCGTACGTGGTCTCCCACGAGTCCACGGTGCAGCCCAGATCGGAGAGCACCCGGACGTACTCGACCGGCTCGGTGATCGTCGGCCAGCGCCCCGCGGTGCCCAGCTGCGGACTCCAGCGCGGCGAGTTGCACAGCGTCCGCAGCGACGCGTGCGACGGCGCCTCGAAGTTGCCCGGCAGCTGGAATGCCAGCCAGCCGCCCGGTGTGAGCGCCTCGACCAGTCGCGGCAGCAGCGTCACGTGGCCGGGCACCCACTGCAACGCTGCGTTCGACACGATCACGTCGACCGGCGCGGACGGACGCCAGTCCTGGATCCGGTTCAGCTCGAACGACAGCCGGTCGGACTTCCGCGGCGCCGCGTCGGCCAGCATCGACTCCGACGAGTCGACCCCGAGCACCGCCGCGGCCGGCCAGCGGTCGGCCAGCGTCGCGGTCAGCGAACCGTCACCGCAGCCCAGGTCGACCACCGACCGGGGCGCCTCGGCCCCGATCCGGCCCACCAGCTCGTGGAACGGCCGGTTCCGCTGATCCGCGAACCGCCCGTACAGCTTCGGGTCCCACATCTCCAACTCCTCTCGACGTCGAGATAGTTTAACTCGACGTCGAGATACCATGTCAACGTGCGCGACGAGACCGACGGACTGCTCGAGGCCTGGCGGCGCGAGCGGCCCGACCTGGACGCCGCGCCGCTCGCGGTGCTCTCGCGCGTCACCCGGCTGGCCCGGCACCTCGATCGGGAGCGGCGGGCGGCGTTCGCCGAGCACGGCCTGGAGGCGTACGAGTTCGACGTGCTCACAGCGTTGCGCCGGGCCGGCCCGCCGTACGAGCTGACGCCGGGGCAGCTGGTCCGTGAGACGCTCGTCGGCTCCGGCACGATGACCAACCGCTTGGACCGGCTCGAGGCGCGCGGGCTGATCGAGCGCCGGCCGGACCCGCAGGATGGTCGCGCTCGCCGGATCCGGCTCGCCGACCAGGGCCGGGACCGCGCCGACGACGCCGTCGCGGACCTGCTCGACCGGGAACGGCAGCTGCTCGCGGGGCTGTCCGAGCCGGACCGGGACCGGCTCGCGCGACTGCTGCGCACCGTCCTGGTGAACTTCGAGAGCCGGGGTCCCGACGGCTGACGCGGCCGCGGAATCCGTCGGACCCGGCCGATACAGTCGGCTCCGACAAATCAGGCTCGAGCGCGCCCGGAGGAGGTCGTCATCGACGCGGACAGCGCCACCGACGGGCCACCCCGGCCGGCGGAGGACGAGCGCGCTCTGGTGTCGACGACGCACCGGATCCGCGCGGTCCTGCGCGTGCGCGACTTCCGCCGGCTCTGGCTGGTCATGTCGTTCTCCAGCTTCGGCGACTGGCTCGGCCTGCTCGCCACGACCGCGCTGGCGGCCGAGCTCGCCAGCGGCTACGCGGCGGAGAACTTCGCGCTCGGCGGCGTGCTGGTCGTGCGGCTGCTGCCGGCGGTCATCTTCGGGCCGCTGGCCGGGGCGTTCGCGGACCGGTTCGACCGGCGCAAGCTCATGGTCGTCGCCGACATCGGCCGGTTCGCGCTGTTCCTGTCGATCCCGCTGGTCGGCCAGCTCTGGTGGCTGTTCGTCGCGACTTTCCTGGTCGAATGCATCAGCCTGTTCTGGATCCCGGCGAAGGAAGCCTCGGTCCCCAACCTGGTCCGCAAGGACCAGCTGGAGCAGGCGAACCAGGTCAGCCTGGTCACGACGTACGGGATCACGCCGGTCGCAGCCGCCGTCGTCTTCTCGCTGCTGGCGCTGCTCACCCGGCTGCTGGGCAACTCGTTCGAGTTCTTCGACGCCAACCGGGTCGACCTCGCGCTCTACATCAACGCCGCGACTTTCCTGGCTTCGGCGTTGACCGTGCAGCGGATCCGGCAGATCAGCGGCCGATCGGTGGGCGCGGGCGCGGCACCCGCCCAAGGCCTGCTGCGGTCGGTGGTCGAGGGCTGGGAGTTCATCGGTCAGACGCCGCTCGTGCGGGGCCTGGTCGTCGGCATCCTCGGCGCGTTCGCGGCCGGCGGGGCGGTGATCGGCACCGGGAAGACGTACTCGGCCAGCCTCGGCGGCGGCGACGCGACGTACGGGATCTTGTTCGGGGCGGTCTTCGTCGGGCTCGGGCTCGGCATGGGACTCGGGCCGCGCGTCGCCCGGGACCTGTCCCGGCGACGGCTGTTCGGATTGTCGATCATCTTCGCCGGCTGTTGCCTGGTGCTCGTCGCGCTGATGCCGCACCTGATCCTGAGCCTGATCTGCGTGATCGGTGTCGGCTTCGGTGCGGGCGCGGCCTACCTGGCCGGCACGACGCTGCTCGGTCGAGAGGTCGCGGACGAGGTGCGCGGGCGGACATTCGCGTTCGTCCAGTCGCTGGTCCGGGTCGACCTGATCCTCACGCTGGCGGCGGCGCCGTTCCTGGTCGGTCTGCTCAAGCAGCGGACCGTGAACGTCGGCGTCATCGACTTCACCGTGGACGGGACGCGGATCCTGCTCGTCGCGGCCGGTCTCCTTGCAGTCGGCGGCGGCATCGTGTCGTACCGGCAGATGGACGACCGGACCGGTGTGCCGGTCGTGCCGGACGTGGTCAGCGCGTTGCGTGGGGACACGAGGACGCGGCGGCGGCTGTCCAAGGGCGGCATGCTCATCGCGTTCGAGGGCGGCGAGGGGTCGGGCAAGTCGACCCAGGCGGCCCGGCTGGCCGAGTGGCTCACCGAGCGTGGGGTCGCGGTGACCACCACGCACGAGCCCGGGGCGACCGACTTCGGCGTCCGGATCCGGCAGATCCTGCTGGACTCCCCGGACGGCTCCCTCACCCCGCGCGCCGAGGCGCTGTTGTTCGCCGCCGACCGCGCCCACCACGTCGACACCGTGATCCGGCCGGCGCTGGACCGCGGCGACGTCGTCATCACCGACCGGTACGTGGACTCGTCGCTGGCCTACCAGGGTGCCGGCCGGGCGCTGTCGCTCGAGGACGTCCGCCGGCTGTCGCGGTGGGCGACCAACGGGCTGCGGCCGGACCTGACGATCCTGCTCGACATCGACCCCGAGGTCGGGCTGGAGCGGGCCCGGGCGGCCGGTCGCGGGCACGACCGGGTCGAACGGGAGTCGCTGGAGTTCCACCAGCGGGTCCGGCAGGCGTTCCGGTCGCTGGCCGAGGCGACGCCGGACCACTACCTCGTCATCGACGCCGGTCAGCAGTCTCATACGGTCTCGACGATGATCCGGCTGGCGGCCGGCAAGCGGCTCGCGGCGCGGATGGCGGCGCAGCGACCGGTGCCGGTGGACGCGGAGGCGAGTAAGCCGTTGCGGTGGAGGAGTCGGCGTTCGAGGACCGGGCATGGGGCGACCGTCGCGGGCGTGCCGCCGGAGACGCCGCCGGTGCCGACGGTGGGCACGGCGGGCGTGATGCCGGTGCGCGAGCCCGAGGTGCCGCTCGTGGCCGAGCCCGACGACGTACCCAGGGGACAGTCGCGATGACGGTGTGGGACGAGGTCGTCGGCCAGCCCCGTGCGGTCGCCACCCTGCAGGATGCGGCCGCGGCCGCGCACAAGATCGTGATCGGCGAGGCGACCGCGGTCGGTTCGATGACCCACGCCTGGTTGTTCACCGGGCCGCCCGGCTCGGGTCGATCGGTCGCGGCCCGGGCGTTCGCGGCCGCGCTGGAATGCGATCGCGGCGGGGTCGGCTGCGGCGAGTGCCCGGGGTGCCACACCGTGAAGACCAAGACGCATGCCGACGTCCACATCGTCGTACCCGAAGGCCTGTCGATCGCGGTGCAGGAGATGCGGTCGATCGTGCTGACCGCGGGCCGGCTGCCGTCGCTCGGCCGCTGGCAGGTCGTGCTGGTCGAGGACGCCGACCGGCTCACCGAGGCCGCGTCGAACGCGCTGCTCAAGGCGGTGGAGGAGCCGCCGGAGCGGACGGTCTTCCTGCTCTGCGCGCCGTCCACCCACCCCGACGACATCTCGATCACGATCCGGTCCCGCTGCCGGGTTGTCCCGCTCGGCACACCGTCGCCGGAGGCGGTCGCGGACGTGCTGATCCGCCGCGACGGTGTCGACCCGGCCGACGCCGAGTGGGCCGCGCAGGCCTCGCAGGGTCACGTCGGCCGGGCCCGCCGCCTCGCTCGCGACGCCGAGGCCCGGGCCCGCCGCCGCGCGGTGCTGTCCGTCCCCGCAGGGCTGACCAGCCTCGGCGCCTGCTTCGACGCTGCCGACGAGCTCGTCCGTGCGGCCGAGCAGGAGGCCGCGGCGCTGTCGGCGGAGCTCGACGGGCCGGAGACCGAGGCACTGAAGCAGGCGTTCGGCGCGGGCGGCACCGGCAAGGGCGCCGCGACCGCGACCCGGGGCACCGCCGGCGCGATCAAGGAACTGGAGCGGCGGCAGCGGTCCCGCTCGACCCGGGCCCAGCGGGACGCGTTGGATCGCGCCCTGGTCGACCTGGCCGCGTTCTACCGGGACGTGCTGGTGGCCCAGTGCGGCGCCGCGGTCCGGCCCGCGCACCCGGACGTGGCGGCGGACGTCCGTACCCTGGCCGCCCGGCTCACCCCCGAGGGAGTGCTGCAACGGCTGGACGCCGTGCTGGGCTGCCGGGAGGCGCTGGAGCTCAACGTGAAACCGCGGATCGCGGTCGAGGCGTTGACGGTCTCGCTGCGACTGACCTGACGCCGACGGGGTGCGCGCCCGTAAGGTCGGCTCATGGGCATGGTCTGCGCGGTGAGCTTCGAGCGGTACGGCCGGCTCTACTACTTCGACCCCGGTCCGTACTCGCCCGCCATCGGCGACAAGGTGCTGATCCCGACCGACGACGGCCCCGAGGTCGCCGAGTGCGTGTGGGCGCCGCAGTGGGTCAGCGAGGACACGATGGGCATGCCGGTGCTCGTCGGCGTGGCCCAGCAGGCTGACATCGATCGCGACGCGTTGATCCGCAAGCGCAAGGCGGCGGCCCGGGTCGCGGCGAAGCGCCTGGTCCGCGAGCACAAGCTGCCGATGAAGGTCGTCGGCGTGGATCACGTACCCGACACCAACCGGACCACGATCTACTTCTCCGCGCCGCACCGCGTCGACTTCCGCGGCCTGGTGCGCGATCTCGGCGCGACGCTCTCCTGCCGGGTCGAGCTGCGTCAGCTCTCACCCCGGGACGAGGCCCGCGTGCAGGGTGGGATCGGATCGTGCGGGCGGGACCTCTGCTGCGCGACGTTCCTCAAGGACTTCGAGCCGGTCTCGATCCGGATGGCGAAGGACCAGGACCTGCCGCTGAACCCGCTGCGCATCTCCGGCGCCTGCGGCCGCCTGCTGTGCTGCCTCAAGTACGAGCACCCGCTGTACGTCAAGGCGCACGAGACCGTCCCCCCACGCGGCTCCGAGGTCGACACCCCCGAAGGCCCGGGCCGGGTCGTCGAGATCAACGTGCCGAGCGAGACGGTCAAGGTGCGCCTGCGCGACGGCGGCCGGGCCTGCTCCTGCTCGTTCGAGTCGGTCTGCGCGCCCCGCACCGCGCACGACGAGCGGTACAACGCCTGATCCTCGGGGCATCATCACGACGTGGCCAACGATCTGGACGACAGCTGGTATTACAACGTCGAGAAGGGCGCCGCCGAGAAGGGCCCGTCCAAGCGCGGGTTCCGCGAGGCCCGGCTCGGCCCGTACGCGTCGAAGGAAGAGGCCGAGCGCGGCCTCACCGAGCTCCACGAGCGCAACAAGCGCATGGACGAGGAGGACCGACGCTGGAACGAGGGCTCGTAGTCCCGTTCTGGACGGCGACGGGATCGCGTCGCCTGGGCCCCAGGCGGTCCGCGTCCAGTCGACCGGGCTGACAGGGCCGACGGAGAGGTCCGTCCTGACCTCGTCCCGCCGAAGCGGGACCGCGTCGATGGGGTCGTGGATCTCGGCCTCGGCCGCTGAGGACGGGGATCGGATGGCGTTGACTGAGTCGACAAAGGGGTCCGTGCTGGATCTCGTCCCTGGCCGACGCGGGCACTATGCGTTCGAGTCCGGATACCACGGTGACCTCTGGCTTGACCTGGACGCGCTGTTCGCCCGCCCGGGGATCCTGCGCCCTCATGCGGCTGCGCTCGCGGACCTTGTGCGGCCCGCACATCCCGATGTCGTCTGCGGCCCACTCCTCGGCGGCGCGTACGCTGCCCAGCTGGTCGCCGAGTCCCTCGATGCCGCCTTCGCCTGGTCCACGCCGCCCTCGTACACGGTGACCGGCGACGTGAGCGGGCGCCGCATAGCGATTGTCGACGACGCGATCAACGCCGGCTCAGCCGTCTCCGCCACCGCCGACACTCTGGCGGCCGCCGGCGGCACCGTGGTCGCCGTCGCCGCGTTCCTCGCCCTGGGCGACGCGCCCGCCCGGTTGGCCGGCGTCCCGGTCGACCACCTGGCCACCGTCCCGTCCCACCTCTGGCCGCCGCCGACCTGCCCGCTCTGCGCCGTCGGCTCCCCGCTGGACGAGCCGCCCTCCTGAGCCCGCTACACTGTTCGGGCCGGTACGCCCTCGGGCGTGCAGCGCCGCCTTAGCTCAGTCGGCAGAGCGATTCACTCGTAATGAATAGGTCCGGAGTTCGATTCTCCGAGGCGGCTCCACCCTGACCTGCACGTTCGCCGGGTGGGTCGCCAGAAATGGCGGTCCGTTCATTTCTCGGTCTCAGATCTGAGCTCGTTCTCTTGCGCGAAGCGCCTCATGGGCGGCGGCCGAACCGGCCGGTCAGGTTCGCTAGAGGCCGGGATGGTTCGGTCAGCGGCGTCGC
>DASYKU010000093.1 GCA_035995165.1 Mycobacteriales bacterium | reverse complement strand
AGCTCGGCCGGCGCCAGCTGCGGCGGCCGGCCCGGCGGGATGGCGGCGCTCATCGGTCGCCGCCGGACAGGTCGGCCGCCTCGTCAGTGTTCGAGGACAGGGGTCGGTAGTCAGGGGTCGGTACGGTCTGGTCGGGCATCGGGCTTGCTCCCGGTGTCAAGGGCCCGGCCGGTGTGCAACCACCGCGTCCGGGCCCGCCTGCGTGCGGGCGTCCTCTGTGGACGGTCGTGCTAACCAACTGCTAACGGACGGCGCTCTACGCCGCTGCACTGGCCGTCATCGGCGGACCTCGCTCCACAGGGAAAGTGCAGGCCAGAGCCTTAGTTTCTGGACCAGGGGCGATCGGGCCGCACCGGTCGCGTGGGGGTTCGAGTCCCCCCTCCCGCACGATCTCGGCTACCCATGCTCGCGGAGGGCGCTCGCCGGGTCGATCGTCATGTCTGCCGCGGGGCCGAGCCCCGCGCACCCACGGTGCGGCGGCCGGCGGTGGGTGGGTGGTGCCGGGTGGTGCCTTCGCTTCGCTCGGCGTTTCCTTCGCTTCGCTCGGTTGGGGGATTCCTTCGCTTCGCTCGGTGGGGGATTCCTTCGCTTCGCTCGGTGGGGGTTTCCTTCGCTTCGCTCGGTGGGGGGATTCCTTCGCTTCGCTCGGTGGGGTTTTTCGCTTCGCTTGGTGGGGGTTCTGGGGGTTCTCTTCGCGTGGCGGGGGCATGCGGTTCGGGTGGTGGGGGGAGAGTTCTCTCGTGGCTGATGACAAGAGTGTCGTGTTCGTGTTGTTCGGGGCTACCGGGGATCTGGCCAAGCGGATGGTGTTGCCGGCGTTCTTCCAGCTGGCGCAGCACGGCCTCATGCCGGAGAACTGGCTGCTGATCGGCAACGGGCGGGGGGACGTCTCGCACGAGGACTTCAGCGGCGCGGTGCACGACGCGCTGACGGAGTTCGGGCCGAAGCCGGAGGACGGGCCGTGGGACGAGTTCTCGAAGCGGCTGCGGTTCGCCGGCGGCGGGTTCGAGAAGGACGACCCCGGCAGCCTGCTCGACGTGCTCGAGGACGGGAAGAAGGACCTCGGCCAGGGCGCCCGCTACATCCACTACCTCGCGATCCCGCCCTCGGCGTTCGGCAAGATCACCGAGGGGCTGGGTGAGCACGGGCTGGCCAAGGGGTCCCGGGTCGTCTACGAGAAGCCGTTCGGCACCTCGCCGGAGGACTTCCGGAAGCTGGACGAGACCGTCCACCGGGTGCTCGACGAGGAGCAGGTCTTCCGGATCGACCACTTCCTCGGCAAGGAAGGCACCCAGGACCTGCACGCGCTGCGCTTCGGCAACAGCATGTTCGAGCGGCTCTGGAGCGCCGAGCACGTCCGGGCCGTGCAGATCGACGTGCCCGAGACCCTCGACATCGCCGACCGGGCCGCGTTCTACGACGCCACCGGCGCGCTGCTCGACATGATCGTCACCCACCTGTTCCAGCTCGCGGCCGAGGTCGCGATGGAGCCGCCGGCCTCGCTGTCCGCGGCCGACCTGCAGGCCGCCCGCGAGGACGTCATCGCCGGGTTCCGGCCGCTGGACCCGGCCGAGGTCGTGCTCGGGCAGTTCGAGGGCTACCGGGACACCGAGGGCATCGCGCCGGACTCGACGAGGGACACGTACGTGGCCGCGCGGCTGTGGATCGACACCCCGCGCTGGCAGGGCGTGCCGTTCCTGCTCCGGACCGGCAAGCAGCTGCACGGCGACGCCCAGCAGATCAGCCTGGTGTTCAAGGAGCCGACCGGGCCGCTGGCGGACAAGCTGCCGGCCGACGGCACGGTGCTGACCGTCTCGGTGTCCGGGTCGGGCGAGATCGACCTGCGGATCGTGGTGAAGCGGCCCGGACCGGACCTGGTGCTCACCTCCGGGACGGCGAAGCTGGCGCTGACCGACGTGCCCGACGGCGACCCGCTGCCGCCGTACGTCCGGCTGATCCACGACGTGGTCACCGGCGACCGCTCCCTGTTCACCCGCCCGGACGGGCTCGCGCACGCCTGGGACGCGATCACCCCGATCCTGGAACACCGGCCCGAGGTCCAGCCGTACGCGCGCGGTTCCTGGGGTCCCGAGGCCGCCGACGCCCTCGCCGAGCCGGACGGCTGGCTCCTCGGCGGCGACACCAAGGGCCCGGGCCGCGACTAGACGGGGCTAGTCCTCGGAGGGGCCGAGAGGGCGGTGGCGACGAGAGGGGCGAGGGCGCGGAAGGCCTTGCCGCGATGACTGATCGCGTCCTTCTCGGCCGGGCTCATCTCGGCCGTGGTGCGGGTCTCGTGGTCGGGGACGAAGATCGGGTCGTAGCCGAAGCCGTTCGTGCCCCGCGGCGCGCGCAGCAGGGTGCCGGCCATCTCGCCCCGGACCACGTGCTCGGCCCCGTCCGCCGTCACCAGCACCGCCGCGCAGACGAACGCGGCCCCGCGCCGCTCGTCCGGCACGTCCCCGATCTGCTCCAGCACCAGGCGCAGGTTGGCCGGGTCGGAGGCGGCCGAGCCGGCCCAGCGCGCGGACAGCACCCCCGGCATCCCGTTCAGCGCGTCCACGGCCAGCCCGGAGTCGTCCGCGACCGCCGGCAACCCGGTCCGTACGGCCGCCTCCCGCGCCTTGATCAGCGCGTTCTCCTCGAAGGTGGCGCCGCTCTCCGGCACCTCCTCGTACGGCGGGACGTCACCGAGGCCGAGCACCTCGACCGCGAGCAGCGGCTCCAGGATCCGGCGCAGCTCGTCCAGCTTGGCGGCGTTGCGGGTGGCGAGGACGAGCTTCACGACGCGAGGGCGGCCTTCTGGATGTCGGCCAGCTGCGCGCAGCCGGCGACCGCGAGGTCGAGCAGCTGGTCGAGGGTGGCCCGGTCGAACGGCACGCCCTCCGCGGTGCCCTGGACCTCGACGAAGTCGCCGGCGCCGGTGCAGACCACGTTCATGTCGGTGTCCGCGGCGACGTCCTCCAGATACGGCAGGTCGAGGCGGGGCTCGCCCTCGATCACCCCGACGCTCACCGCCGCGACCGAGGTGATCAGCGGCTCGGGCCGGGCCAGCGACTTGCGGGCCCGCAGGTAGGAGACCGCGTCGGCCAGCGCCACGTACGCCCCGGTGATCGAGGCCGTCCGGGTCCCGCCGTCGGCCTGCAGCACGTCGCAGTCGATCGCGATCGTGTTCTCGCCGAGCGCGCGCAGGTCCACCGCGGCCCGCAGAGACCGGCCGATGAGCCGGCTGATCTCGTGCGTCCGGCCGCCGATCTTGCCGCGGACCGACTCGCGGTCGGAGCGGGTGTGGGTGGCCCGGGGCAGCATCGAGTACTCCGCCGTCACCCAGCCGAGGCCGCTGCCCTTGCGCCAGCGCGGCACGCCCTCGGTCACGCTGGCAGCGCAGAGCACCTTGGTGTCCCCGAACTCCACCAGCGCCGATCCCTCGGCGTGCTTCTGCCAGTGCCGGGTGATGGTCACCGGCCGCAGCTCGTCGGGCTTCCGTCCGTCCGGTCGCGTCACGGCCGCCACCCTAGACTGCCCCTGTGCGCTCCGAGACGCTCACCATCCGTACGGGGGACCGGCCGGTGGTCCGGGACATCACGGCCGAGTGCGCCGACTTCGTCTCCGCCGAGGGCGACGGCCTGCTGCACGTGTTCGTCCCGCACGCGACCGCGGGACTGGCGATCCTCGAGACCGGCGCCGGCAGCGACGACGACCTGCTGGCCGCCCTGGCCGAGCTGCTGCCCGCCGACGGGCGCTGGCGGCACCGGCACGGCACCCGCGGGCACGGGCGGGACCACGTGCTGCCCGCGTTCCTCCCGCCGTACGCGAGCGTGCCCGTCCTCGGCGGCCGGCTGCAGCTCGGCACCTGGCAGTCGATCTGCCTGGTCGACACGAACGGCGACAACCCCCAGCGCCAGGTCCGCCTCTCCTTCCTGCCGGGCTAGATCTCGTAGACCGTGCCGGCGGTGACGAGCTCGGTCTGCGCGAACGCGGCGGTCGCCTCGGTGCGGACTCGGTCGCGGTCGGTCCAGGGCGGGATGTGGGTGACGAGCAGCCGCCCGACGCCGGCCTTGGCCGCGTGCTCGCCGGCCTCGCGCCCGGTCAGGTGCAGGTCCGGCGGATGCGGCATGTCCTCGGTGCAGGACGCCTCGCAGAGCAGGATGTCGGCGTCCCTGGCCGCGGTGACCAGGCCCTCGCTGACCCCGGTGTCGCCCGAGTACGTCAGCGAGCGCCCGCCCGCCGACACCCGGACCGCGTGCGTCTCCACCGGGTGGTTGACCCGCTCGAACCGCAGCCGGAACGGCCCCAGCTCCCGCTCCCCCCGCGTCACCGCGGCGAAGTCGAACACGTCCCGCAGCCCACCCCGGGCCGCCGGGTCGTACGCCAGCGCCATCCGGTCGTGCGTCCCGTCCGGGCCGAGGACCGGGATCCGGTGGGCGCCGGTCATCCCGTACCGCCGGTGCACGACCATCGCGGTCAGGTCCAGGCAGTGGTCGGCGTGCAGGTGGGACAGCACGACCGCGTCCACGTCGGCCGGGTCCAGGTGCTGCTGCAGCGCCCCGAACGCACCGCTGCCGAGGTCGAGCAGCACCCGGAAGCCGTCCTGCTCGACCAGGTACGACGAGGCGGCGCTGGCCGGCCCCGGAACGCTGCCCGAGCAGCCGACAATCGTCAGTCTCACTCTGCCCATTGTTCGCCACCGGCCGGGCGCCCCTCCTCCGCGCCTCTGGGCTGAGCGCGGCGGCGGGCCGGCGGGCGCTCCGGTCCAGCCGCCGCCGCGCCCGGCCGTCCGCTCACACCGGCACCGTAGCGGCGTCGACGGTGCCCACCTCCGGTCCCAGGAAGCGGCGGGCGAGGCGGTGGAACGGCTCCGGGTCGCCGGTGGCCAGGAACCGGTGCGCCGGCGGCCCGGACTCCTCGTCCCGGAGCAGGTCGTTCGCGGTCAGCACCCGGTAGACATCCTTCGCGGTCTCCTCGGCGCTGGAGACCAGCGTCACGCCCTCGCCCATGGACAGCTGGATCACGCCGGTGAGCAGCGGGTAGTGCGTGCAGCCGAGGACGAGCGTGTCCACGTCGGCCGTCGCCAGCGGGGCGAGGTACGCGTCGGCCAGACCGAGCACCTGCCGCCCGCTGGTCCGCCCCCGCTCCACGAAGTCCACGAACCGGGGGCAGGCGGCCGCGGTGACCTGCACGTGCGGCGCCGCCGCGAACGCGTCCTGGTACGCACCGCTGGCGATGGTCGCGGCCGTCCCGATCACCCCGACCCGCCCGGTCCGGGTGGCCGCGACCGCCCGCCGGACCGCGGGCAGCACGACCTCGACCACGGGAACGTCGTACCGTTCCCGGGCGTCGCGCAGGCAGGCCGCGCTGGCCGTGTTGCAGGCGATCACCAGTAGCTTCACGCCCTGCTCGACCAGCGCGTCCATGACGGCCAGCGCGGTCCGGCGGATCTCCGCGATCGGCAGCGGCCCGTACGGCCCGTGGGCGGTGTCGCCGACGTAGAGCACCGGCTCGTCCGGCAGCTGGTCCAGGATGGCCCGGGCCACGGTGAGACCGCCCACCCCGGAGTCGAAGACCCCGATCGGCAGGTCCCGGTCGGTCACCGTGCTGCTCCGCTTCGCTCCCGGCTCACTCCGCCGATTCCCGGCTCCAGCTGGAGGCGAGCGTCGGGTTCTCCCGCAGCAGCTGGGCCAGCCGGGTCACGGTCTGGCTGGTCTCCTCGGGCAGGGGCGGGCGGCCGTCGGCCACCAGCCGGACCGCACCGGGGTTGCCCGGCCGGGCCGGGCCGCCGGGGCTGCCCGCGCGGACGGGACCGGGCTCGGGCGCACCGGCGCCCGACGGCCCCCGCTCCCTCGACCAGAGCGTGTTGTGCCAGGACGACCCGGACCACCCGGAGCCGGGCTCGTCGTCGTGGGGCGCCGCGTGCCGCCCGTTCACGTGCTCCCGGGACGGCATCAGGTCCCGCCCGGCCGGCTCGAAGACCGGGTCCCCGGCCGGCACCGAGCTCTCCCGGGGCACCGCCCCGTACGCCGGGCCGCGCGGCGTCTCCCGCCCGCCGGCCTCGAAGACCGGGTCGCCGGCCGGCAGCCCGCGCCCGTACGGCGCCGTCTCCGCCTGCTCGCGCGCCGCCGCGATCTCCCGGCTGGAGGCGAACCCGCCGCCGGGCCCGAACGCCGAGTTGGTCCCGGCGTCGGCGAAGGCCGGCTCCCGCAAGGGCAGCGTCTCCCGCTGCACCGGCCGTGCCGGCGCTGCCGCCGTGGGCACCACCTCGGCCCGGTCCACCGGGCCCGCGGCCACCGCGGCCGGAGAGCCGGCGATGACCACACCGGTCTCCACGCTGCCGGCCCGCTCGGTCACCCGCACGACCGGGCGGCCGGCCCGGCCATCCGCGATCGCCACCATCACCGACAGACCCGGATGGCGGCGGACCACCGTCGCCACCGCGTCGAGTACCTCCCCGAGCCGGTCGTCCACCCCGGCCGGTCGTGTCACCACAGGCTCGACAGGCTCCTCCGCCGCCGGCGTCGCCCGGATCGGCCGGCCGAACCGGTCGAACTCCTCGCGCCGCTGGAGCCGGTCCAGCCGGTCGTTGATGTCCGCCACACCCTCCCCCGTCGGTTCACTTGGTTCCCCAACGCCCCGCTCCATCACGGTGGGTAGTGGTCACCCCACCGATCCGGTTCCTGCCCGCCGCGCCCGAGCCAAGGCCTGGTCCAGCACGACGAGCAGTGCGTCCCGTACGGACAGCTTGTCACGTGCGTCGAACGTTATGAGCGGAACGGCATCATCGATCGCCAAGGCCCACCTGATCGAGGGAAGGTCGTGGGCGACCAGACCGTCGAAACGGTTCACGGCGACTACGAAGGGCAACCCCAGCCGCTCGAAATAGTCCACCGCCGGGTAGCAGTCGTCCAGCCGCCGGCTGTCGACGATGACCAGTGCGCCGATGGCGCCGATCGCCAGGTCGTCCCACATGAAGCCGAAGCGGTCCTGGCCGGGCGTACCGAAGAGATAGAGCTTCAAGCTCTCGTCGATGGTGATACAGCCGAAGTCCATCGCGACCGTCGTGGTCCGCTTGCCCGGGACCTTGGTGATGTCGTCGATGCCGGCCGAGGCCGCGGTCATGTCGGCCTCGGTGGTCAGCGGGCTGATCTCCGAGATGCTGCCGACGGTCGTCGTCTTGCCGACACCGAACCCGCCCGCGATGACGATCTTGACAGGCAGCGGGGGCCGGCGGCGGGGCGCCCGGCCGAGCTCAGCCGATTGCGCGGAGACCACGGATCACCCTCAGCAGCGTGTCGACGTCCGTCGAGGCGTCGGAGTTCGGCAGGTAGACCGACAGGTGGCCGTCCGCGGACAGGTCCCCGACCAGGACCCGGACGACGGCGAGGTGCAGCGAGAGCTGCGCGGCGATCTCCGCGACCGACAGCGGGTTGCCGCAGAGCGAGACGATGTCGCGGCGCTCGAACCCGAGCTGCCGGACCGCGGTCCGGCCCCGCTCGGTGGTGATCACCTGCGTCTCGATCGCGATCGAGGAGTCCTCCCCGGCGACCCGGCCCGCGGTGAGCAGGAACGGGCGCAGCGTCGCGCCGTCGGGCACCCCGACCGGATCCGGGTCGGCGGCGGCGCCGAGGGCATCGGCCGCCTCGGACGCGAGGAACGGCCGGACCAGCGCTCCCTTGGGGCGCTCCGGGGGTTCGGTCGGGTGCTTGGTCACGGGTCCGTGGGGGTCGGGTGTCGCGGTCGGGTGGTCAGTCGCCGAGGGAGTTCTTCAGCTCGTTGATCAGCTGCGGGGTCAGGGCCGCACCGGCGCGGGTCGCGAACAACGTCATCTCGTACGCGATGTTGCCGAGGTTCGCGGTCTTGGCCGCGATCACGCCGAGCACCGAGCCGCTGCTGATCGCCGACACCAGCAGGTAGCCGTGGGCCATGTCCACGATCACCTTGTTCAGCCCGCCCAGCTGGTACGCCCGGGCGGCACCGCCGGCGAGGCTGGTGATGCCGGAGGTGATCGCGGCCAGCCGGTCGGCGCCACCGCGCTCCTGACCGGCGGACATGGCCATCAGCAGGCCGTCCGAGGAGACCGCGATGGCCTCCAGGACACCGGTCGTCTCTGCGGCGAACTTGCCGAGCAGCCAGTTGAAGTTCTGCGCCTCGGCACTCAGGCCGTACGCGGTGTGGCTCACCTGGCATCCTCCTCGTCCGTCTCGGCCGTCCCTGCCGTGGTGTGGTCGTCGCCCACCTGCAACGCCCGCTGTACGCCCGCCTCGAACTCGTCCACCAGCGACCGGGCCGCAGCCGCGGCCTGCTCGGCCGCGTCCCGCTCGGCCGCGCCGGGCTCGGCCGGCACCAGCTCGGTGCCGTCCAGCTCGGTCACGTCCACCGCCGCCGGATCCGGGACACCCGGTCTCGCCGCCCTTGCGCCTGCGGGCATCTGCGCTCCGGGTACCCGGCGTACCAAGCCGCCGTCCCCCGTGGCGTCCAGCTTGCCCGCTTCGGGCGCCGCCTCCACGCTGCCGTTCGGGCTCGGCTCGTTGATCCGGTCGCCAGCGGAATCGGGACCGCGTTCCCCGCTCGGGGACCGTTCGGGCGCGGTCGGCGGGGTGACGGCCGCTGCCGGCTGCTCCTGTCCGAGCCCGGGCGACGTGGTCTCGGACGGCGGGGCCGGGGTCGCGAGGGGCCGGCGGCGCTCCAGCGGGCGTGGGTCGGGGCGGCCGCGCGGCGGGTCGGGCCGGGCCACCCCCGCGTCGATCCGCCGCGGCACCAACGGAACCCCCTCGTCCCTGCTCTGCTGCAACTCCACCGCCGGTGGGTCCTCAGAACGGCGCGGGCCGGGGACCGCCGACGCGGGCCGCTCGAAGAACGGACCCGGGTCGGACGCCATCGCCGCGGGCCGCTCGAGCGGAGCCGGGTCGGGGACCGCCGGCGCGGGCTGCTCGAAAAGCGGGCCCGGGTCCGGGGCCTTCGCCGCCGGGCGCTCGACGAGCGGACCCGGATCGGGCGCCTCTGCCGCCGGGCGCTCGACGAGCGGACCCGGATCGGGCGCCTCTGCCGCGGGGCGCTCAGCGAGCGGAGCCGGGTCGGGCGCCGCCGGCGCCGGGCGCTCGAAGAGCGGAGCCGGGTCGGGCGCCTTTGCCGCGACCTCGTCGAAGCGCGCCAGCGCCTGCCGTACGCCGGTCTCGAACTCCTCGACCAGGGCGCGGGTCTGCTGCGCGCTCTCCGGGTCGTCCGGGTCGATCGTCGTCCACGGGGCCAGGCCGGCGGCCTCGGCGTCCACGAGGAACCCGTCGCCGCCGTCGGCGCCGGTCTCCCGCCGGGCCCGCTGTACGCCGCCCTCGAAGTCCTCGATCTCGCGCCGGGCGTCGTCGGCGGACGGCGCCGGGGCCGCCTCCTCCGGCTCGGTCCGGCCCGCGGCGCCGGTGTCGGGGTGCTGCGCGCCCCGGACCCGCCGCACCATCCCGGTCGCGCCCCGCGGCCGCACCGGCTCCGGGCCGGCCACGCTCCCGGACGCCGCGGGCGCCTCCCGGAACGGGGACGCCTGCCTCGCGGCCAGCTCGGCGGCGACCGACGCGGTCGGTCGGGGCGAGAACGACCTCGCCCGGGCCGGGACCAACGCCGGCTTCCCCGCCCCGGCCTCAGCCGCGACGCCGTTCGCCTCCCCCTCGGCGGACGCACCGTCCGCCTCCACCCCGGCGACGGCGCCGTTCGCCTCCACCTCAGCGGACGCACCGTTCGGCGCGACCTCGGCGGCGACGCCGTTCGCCTCCGGCCCGGCGGCTGCGCCGTTCGTCGTGCCCTCGGCGGACGCACCGTCCGCGGCGGCCCGGCCGGACGCACCGTTCGGCGCGACCTCCGCAGGAGCACCGTTCTCGGCGACCTCCACAGAGGCGATGTCCGCGGCGGCTACGCCGTGGGTGGCCGCCTCGGCGGGGACCGGGTCGGCGACCTCTGCTGCACGCGCGACGCCATTCGCAACCACGGCGTTCGCAGCAATGCCGTTCGCGGCCGGCGCTTCCTCGACCGTCACGTCCTGCACCGGCACGTCCTGCACCGACGCCCCGGCACCCGGCGCCTCAACAACCGGAACCCCGGCACCCGGCGTCCCGACGGCGGGCGCCGGCTCGGTGACCGGCGCCGCTCCGTTCGAGATCCGAGCTGCGTCGGCCCGACGACGCGCGTCAGCAGGTGCCGGCACCGCGGACCGGTTCCGTACCGGCAACGGCGGCAGCACCGCCCCCCCGGCCGCCCCCTGAGCCCAGTCCGCCGACCCCTCGACCGAGTCCCACCAGCCCCGGCCGTCCTCGCCCCCACCCGGCGCCGACGCCGGAGCAGGAGCAGGAACGGGCGCAGGCTCCGCCTCGGCCGGAGGGTCCGACCGCACGACGTGCCCGGCCGGTACACGGACCTCCGCCGTCACCCCGGTCCCGGGCGTCGGCGCCAGCAGCACCTCGATCCCGTGCCGCCGCGCCAGCCGCCCGACCACGAACAACCCCAGTACGTCGGTCGGCGCCAGGTCGAGTCGCTCCCGCGAGACCAGCCGCCCGTTCTCCGCGGCCAGCTGGTCGGTCGTCATGCCGAGCCCGTGGTCGACGATCCGGATGACCACCCCGTCCCCGGCCACGGACTGCGCGTCGACCTCGACCTCGGTGTGCGGCGGCGAGAACGAGGTGCCGTTCTCCAGCAGCTCGGCCAGCAGCAGGATCACGTCGGGGGTGACGTTCGGGGTTAGCAGCGCGCCGTCGACCTCGCCGAGCCGGACCCGCTGGAAGCCCTCGATCTCGCCGAGCGCGGACCGGATCGTGTCGGCCACGGTCAGCGGCTCGCCGGTGATCTGCTGGTCGGTCGCGCCGGAGAGCACGACCAGCGAGTTGGCGTTGCGGCGCAGCCGGGTGGAGACGTGGTCGAGCCGGTAGAGGCGGTCCAGCAGCGCCGGGTCCTGCTCGTTGCGCTCCAGCGAGTCGATCATCGCCAGCTGCCGGCCGACCAGGTTCTGGGTGCGGCGGCCGACGTTGCCGAACATCGTGGCCACGTTCTGCCGGCTGACCAGCTGCCGCTCGACCAGGCTGGTCGCGACCTGCTGGACCCGGTTGAACGCCTGGGCCAGCTCGCCCAGCTCGTCGGCCGTCCCGACCTGGACCGGGCGCAGCTGTGGCACCGCGGCCTCGGGGTCGTCGCTGTCGGCGACCCGGACCAGCTCCTGCTGGGCGACGTCGGCGACCTCGTCCGCGGACGCGGTCAGCCGCCGCAGCGGCCGCGCGATCGACCGGGTGATCAGGACCGACAGCACGGTGGCGCCGGTCAGCAGCAGCAGCGCGACACCGATGCCGATCCCGGCCAGCCACCGGTCGGTCCGGGCGGACTTCTGGGCCTCGGTCACGGCCTGGTTGGACACCTGCGTCTCGACCAGCCGGCTCAGCGAGGTCAGCGACTCCACCTGGGGCAGCAGGTCGGCGGCGACGGTCACGTCGATCGTGCTGGACGCGCTGCCGACCAGGCCGCCCAGGTAGTTGTTCAGCCGGGTGCTGGACTGCCCGTCCTCGACCTGTTCGTAGAGGGCGACGGCGCTGGGCTGGGCCAGCTCCTTGAACGTGTCCTCCTCCCGGTCCTCCAGGGCCAGACCCCGGCTGACCAGGCCGATCACCCGGGCGGTGATGCGCCGGCCGGGCTCGATGAACAGCGCCGAGCCCTCGGCCGCGGTGGCCTCGTCGTGCCGGATGATCGAGTCCAGCGCGACCTGCTGGCGGCCGGCCTCGGTGAGCAGGTCCGCGTCCTCGGTCAGCCGCAGTACGTCGATCAGCCCGTTGGTGGCCTGGCTGAAGTCGTCGAAGACCTCGATGCCCGGGGCCTGCTTGGACAGCACCCGGTCGCGCAGCCCGCCGAGGCCGGCGGTGGAGTCGATGCCGCGCAGCACGATCGCGAGCTCCTCGTCGCCGTCGGCGTAGTCACGGGTGAGCTGGCTGGTCAGCTCATGCACCCGGGCCGTACGGGTGACGACGCGGTCGCGGTCGACGTCGCCGGTGAGGAACCCGAGCGAGGCCAGCCGCTCCTGCTGCAGCTCCTGGACCAGCTCGGTGATCCGGGTCGCGCGCTCGACCACGCCGGCCGCGTCGCCGGAGTGCTCGGCCGCCAGCACCCGGCCGGCCACCAGCGGCACCGCGCCGGCGATCGCGATCAGCAGCAACGGCAGCACGAGCAGGACCAGCTTCTGCCGGACCCGCAACCTACCGAGCAGCACGGGCACCTCCGGAGCGCTCGGCCGGGGCCGGCACGGCAGTGTCGTCGACGGATCGGTGCCGGGTCTCGACCGGGTCCGGCTCGGCGTGCCGGCGGCCCGGCCCCGGCTCCGGCTCCGCAGGCCGGCTGCCCGGCTCCGGCTGGGCGTGCCGGCTGACCCGGCCCGCGACCGGCGGGAACCGGCGCCAGACCAGCGTGGCCAGCCCGACTGCGACCAGGACGCCGATCCCGGCGGCGACCAGCGCGACCAGCTTGGTCCGGGTCGCGTCCCCGGCCCGGATGGCCAGCAGCGCGTCGAGCTGCCCGAGCGTCGCCCGCTGCAGGTCCAGCGCGGCCCGCTGCAGCGTGTCCTGGTCGGCGGCGAGGTCGGTGGGCGACCGCTGCGGCGGCGGGGCCAGCAGCGAGGTCGACGGCGCGACCGCGTCCACCGCGGTCCGGAAGTTGTCCAGCTGCCGGGTCAGCCCCGACCCGAGGGTGGCGCTGCGGGTCATCGCGAACGCCTTGAGCAGCCCGTCGGACAGGTCGGTGGCGTCGGTGGCGATCCGGTTGCGGGCCGCGGCCAGCTGGGCCTGCGCGGCCGGGTCCGGGGTGCCGCCGGTGGCCGTGAGTACGGACAGGTCCGCGTACCGCCCCGAGTCGACGAGGATCTCCGGGATCCGCAGCAGGCTGGCGTTCATGACGTAGTAGCCGTCGATGGCGGGGTCCAGGATCAGCCGGGAGTTGTCACCGACGGTCCGGTTGAGCTCCATCAGCTGCGTGTTCAGGTCGCTGTACTGCGTGTACGCCACGGACGGCTGGGGCCAGCCGGTCCGCCCGACCCGGTCGGTCACGGTGGCCCGGGCGCTGATCCAGCGGTCGGTGGTGCCCAGCGGCCCGCCGAGCCGGGTGTCGGCGCGGTCCACCGCGGCCAGCGCGTCGCGGACCCCCTCGGCGTCGACCGGACGGCCGCGGACGGCCGCGGACTGGGCCTCGGTGGTCGCGGCCAGCAGGACGGTCAGCGGCTGGAGGTAGTCCGCCCCGCGCCGCTCGTCCGCGGTGAAGGACCCGGATGCGCTCGCGCTCGACCAGACCTGGGCGCACAGCACCGCCAGCGGTGCCAGCACGGCCACCGCCACGGCGACCGCGGTCGCGATCCGGGCGGGACGCCGCCCGGATCCCCGCCCGGATGCGGTCGAGGTGGAGCTCAGGGACATCCAGTCCTTCCTGCTTCTCCCCCGTTGGTCCTGCTCAGACGGGCTGGTCCGACTGGCCGCACAGTATCCGACTTTGGGCGCACGGTGGCCCGGACCCCGGATGAGAATTGCTTCTCACCCGATGTCTGTCACCCACACGGCTATGAGTGACGAATCAGTTACCGCGCGGATATATCCTGCCGGATGCGCCGGTCTCCCTCACGCCGGCGGAGAGGAGTCCGCGATGGCTTTCGCGGCGCCAGTCCTGTCCACCCTCGCCCGGTTCGTTGCCGGGTCCCGTACGGTCCGGCGAGCCCTGGTGGTGACCGCCGCGGCGGCACCGCTGCTGCTGCTCGCCGCACCCGCGTCGGCGCTGCCGGTCGGCCCGGCCGCGGCGCCCGCCGCCGGCACCGCGCCCGAGTCGCGGACCGCCGCGGCCCCGGCCCCGGCCACGTCGGCGCCGCACTGCGCGCTGATCGCGGGCGCGGCCACGCTGCGCTGCTTCGCGACCTACCGGGGCGCCGTCGCGTACGGGACCGGCGGCCGGGTGACCGACGCGCCGGTGTCGGCCACCGACGCCGCCACCGACACCGCCTTCGCGGCCGAGGTGAACGCCCCGGTCGCGCCGCTGGCCAGTGTCCTGGTCGGCACCGAGTACGCCGACGCCAATTTCCGCGGCGCCACGCTGAACCTGTTCGCGGCCGGGCGCTGCGACAACAGCTCCGACGTCGATTTCCGGTTCGCCAGCCTGCCGGCCGGCTGGAACGACCGGATCACCAGTTTCAAGAGCTTCTCGAACTGCGCCCAGCAGTTGTTCCGGAACACGAGCTTTACCGGCGGCGCGCTGACCCTCATCATCTCCAGCCTGGCCAACGTCGGAGCCGCGGCCAACGACCAAGCCAGCTCCATCACCTTCAACTGAGCGTCAACTCGCGCCACCTCCCTCCGCGTTTACCGATAGGACACGGGCGGCGAGCGCGAGGAGGGAGCCGTGGGTGCGCGACCGGGCCACCGAGGACGGCTTCGCCGAGTTCACGCGCGCCCGCTGGGGCCGCCTGGTTCGGCTGGCCTACTCGCTGACCCTGGACGTGGGCCGGGCCGAGGACCTGGTGCAGGAGTCGCTGGCCAAGCTCTGGGGCAAGTGGCCGCAGGTCCGCGACGGCGCCCCGGAGGCGTACGTACGGCAGACGATCGTCAACGGCGCGATCTCGGCGTCCCGGCGACGCTGGAAGGGCGAGGAGCCGTACTGGGACCTGCCCGAGCTGCCGGTTCCGCGCGGCTCGCCGGAGGCCGAGGCGGTGGACCAGCGGGACTGGCTGCGCCGCGGGCTGGCCGACCTCTCGGTGCTGCAGCGCGCGGTCGTGGTCCTGCGGTACGCGGAGGATCTCAGCGAGAAGCAGGTCGCGGAGATCCTCGGGATCAGCGCCGGCTCGGTGAAGACGCACGCGTTCCGGGGGCTGGCGCGGCTGCGCACCAGCGGTCACCCGGACCGGGCGACGGCTGAGGAGGTGCGGCCGTGACCGACGACTCCCTCCGCGAGGCCCTGCGTGACCTGATCCCGGACTACTCCGGACCGGTGGACCCGGTGCCGCGGGTGTTCGCAACCGTCCGGCGGCGCCGCTCCCGGCAGCGGACGCTGCTCGCGGTGGCCGGCTCCGGGCTGGTCGCCGTGCTCGCCCTCGCGCTGCCCGCGCTGCTGGTGCCCCGCGGCGGGAGCGGCGGCGTGCCGGCGGCGGCTCCCGGCGCCCCCCCAGGCCCGGTGCCCTCGGCCTCCGGCGCGCTCGGCTCGCCGGCCCCGGAGCCGCCGGTCTACCCGATCGCCTCCGGCACCCTCGCGGGGGCGTACTGGGCGGTCGGGACGGTCTCGCTCGGCCCCGGGGCGAGGCTGTGCGCGGTCTCCGACGACGACCTGTCCCGGTCGGAGGTCGTGTGTTTCGACGGCTGGAAGGCCGGGGCGGCGCCGGCGTTCGCGGTCCAGCCGCTGGCCGACAGGGGCGTCGCGGTCACCCGGGTCGCGGGCATCGCCTCGGCAGCGACGGTCCACGTGCTGGTCCGGCGGGCCGGCGGCGAGCCGTTGACGCTGACCGCGAAGCAGACTGCGACCGAGCCGGACGCGCGGTTCTTCGCGGTGGTGCTGCCGGGGACGGTGGCGGTGCGCAGCGTGACCGCGCTGGACGCGGCCGGGGAGACGCTGGGGCAGCCGGTCCCCGACCCCGGCATCAGCTGCCCGCCGCCGCAACCGGACGTCGCCTGCGCGACGAGGTAGCCGGGGACGCGGCGGGGCCGCAGCCGGACGTCGCCTGCGCGACCAGGTAGGCGGGGCCGCAGCCGGGCGTCGCCCGCGCGACCAGGGTGGCCGGGGCCCGCAACCGGACGTCATCTCCGCGACCAGGTGGCCAGGTGGCCGGGGCTGCGTCAGACGGCCGGGCCGGTCGCGAGGACCTGGATCTCGACATCGCCGGCGGTCTCGCTGACCCGGACCACGGCCGAGCCCTGCCGGCCGTCCCCGGGCGCGACCATCACCGAGGCCCCGGGCTGCCGGCGCACCACGTGCACGACGGCCTCGATCACCTCGACGAAGTCCTCCCCCAGGTCGGCCACCGAGTCCGGCAGCGCGCGCTGTTGGAGGACGCGACGGGTCAGTTCGTCGCGCTTGTGCAGCCGCTCCAGGCGGTCATTGATGTCGGCCATGAGGACCAGCACATTAACCGCTCAGCGGAGCAGTCCGCGGGGACCTATGGGCATGGTCACCCGTCCGCCGATCCGCCGTCATCCGAAGGCGTGAACAGGGTCGTAGCACTAGGACCAAAGCTGCGACTACGCCCAGAGCTGGCCCTCCAGAGCCTGCTCCGCTTCTTCCAGCGTGCCGCCGTAGGCGCCGGTGGAGAGGTATTTCCAGCCGCCGTCGCAGACCAGGAACACGATGTCGGCCGACTGGCCGGCCGCCACCGCCCGGTCCGCCACGCCGAGCGCCGCGTGCAGGATCGCGCCGGTGGAGATGCCGGCGAAGATGCCCTCGGTCTCGACCAGCTGCCGGGTCCGCCGGACCGCGTCCCGGGCGCCGACCGAGTAGCGGGTGGTCAGCACCGAGGGGTCGTACAGCTCGGGGACGAAGCCCTCGTCGACGTTGCGCAGCCCGTAGACCAGCTCGCCGTAGCGCGGCTCGGCCGCGACGACCTGGATCCCCGGGACCTTCTCGCGCAGGAACCGGCCCGCGCCCATCAGCGTGCCGGTGGTGCCGAGGCCGGCCACGAAGTGCGTGATCGCCGGCATGTCCCGGAGGATCTCCGGGCCGGTGGTCTCGTAGTGCGACTGCGCGTTCGCCGGGTTGCCGTACTGGTAGAGCATGACCCAGTCCGGATGCTCGGCCGCCAGCTCCTTGGCCATCGCCACGGCCTGGTTGGAGCCGCCGGCCGCGGGCGACGGAATGACCTTCGCGCCGTACATCTGCAGCAGCACCCGGCGCTCGGGGGAGGTGTTCTCCGGCATGACGCAGATCAGCTCGTAGCCGCGCAACCGGGCAACCATCGCCAGCGAGATGCCGGTGTTGCCGCTGGTCGGCTCGAGGATCGTCGAGCCCGGGTGCAGCAGGCCCTCCTTCTCGGCCGCGAGCACCATGTAGAGCGCGGCCCGGTCCTTCACCGACCCGGTCGGGTTGCGGTCCTCGAGCTTCGCCCAGAGCCGTACGTCCTGCGACGGCGAGAGGCGGGGCACCCCGACCAGCGGCGTGTCGCCGAACGCGTCGAGCAGCGACGCGTATCGCATCGTCAGCCGCCCGCCACCGCGGGAAGGATGGTGACCTCGTCGCCGTCGGACAGCCCGGTGTCCAGGGCGCCGGTGAAGCGCACGTCCTCGTCGTTGACGTAGACGTTGACGAACCGGTGCAGGGTGCCCTCGTCGGTGACGAGGCGGCCCTTCAACCCCGGGAACCTCGTGTCGAGGTCGTCGACGAGCGAGCCCAGGGACGAGCCGTCCGCCTTCACCTGCTTCTCGCCGCCGGTGTACTGCCTGAGAATCGTCGGGATCCGGACCTCGATGGCCATGCCTGAAACTCCTGGGTGCTCTCGGGTTGTCTAAGCCACGAACCGCGCAGGTGCTACAACGCTTCCCTCGCCTCGGCCACGCCGGCTGAGATCCGGACCTCTTCCTCGGTCACGACGTCGTCCACGATCCGGTACGACCGGAACTCGGCGGTCTCCGGGTCCCGGGTGGAGACCAGCACGTAGTGCGCGTCCGGCTGGCTCGCGTACCGCACGTCGGTCCGGGACGGGTACGCCTCGGTGGCGGTGTGCGAGTGGTAGACCACGACCGCCTCCTCGTCCCGGTCGTCCATCTCCCGGTAGACGCGCAGCTGCTCGGCCGGCTCGAACTCGTACTGGGTCATCGAGCGGGCGGCGTTGGTCATCTCGATCACCCGCTCGGGCCGCCCGGTACCGGCCGGTCCGGCGACGATGCCACAGGCCTCGTCCGGGTGGTCGCGGCGGGCGTGCGCGACGATCGCGTCCCGGACCGCCGGGTCGAGGGTCAGCACCCGCTCAGGTTACCGCCGCGCGGTCGCCACTTTGGGTAGCGTGTCGGGGGTGGGCCCCGTGACCGATGTGGACGCGCAGAGCGCGATCGAGAGCCACCTGCGGCACGGGTTCCCGGGCCAGCGGGTGGTCGTGCAGGGCTGGCGTACCGACGCGATGTCCGCGCCGCACGTCCGGGTGCTGCGGGTGGACCCGGAGACCCGGGGCGGGCTCTGGCTGCACGTGTCCAGCGGCGCCTCGATCCCGGCCGAGCAGGCCCCGAGCTCGTCCCAGGGATCGGAGTTCGTGCTGGTCACGCCGTTCAAGACGCTGCGCGCGGTCGAGCTGCTGGCGATGGTCGTCTACTTCCACGGCGTGCAGGAGCTCTCCGTCGGCGACACCGTGTCGGTCGGCGAGCCCTGGCTGCCCGGCTCGACCTGCGGGCACCTGCTCGTCAGCAACCCGTACCTGCTGGCCGACGAGCTCTGGACGCTGCCGCTGCCGGGCCGGACGGTGAACTTCCGCTGGGTCATCCCGATCACGGCCAAGGAGCGGGCGTACGCGGCCGAGCGCGGGCTGGAGGCGCTGGAGCAGCGGTTCGAGGAGGCCGGCCTCGAGTACTGGGACCCGCACCGCCAGTCAGTCGTGAGCTAGCAGCCCCAGGCGGGTGAGCCACCCGTCGCTAGTCGTCGGCGACCTCGATCAGGACGCCCTGCAGCTCGGTCAGCCACAGGTAGACCACGTACGCCGGGGCGTCCGGATCCTCCGGGTCGGGCTCGGCCATCTCCTCGCTCACCTCGAGCCGGGTGCCCAGCGCCAGCCGGACGTCGTTGATCGTGGCCAGCCAGGACTCGGTCGTGTCCGCGTCCAGCCGGACCTCGCCCGGGCCGTCGCCCGGCAGCGTGGCCAGCAGCCGGTCGGCCGCGGTGACCTTGTCCCGGCGCAGCGAGGTCTCGGTCAGCCGGCGGAACTCGCCGGCCGCGTCCGGGTCGTCCCGGTAGGCGTCGGGCAGCAGCCGGGCCAGCGCCGGGTCCTCGGGCGTCTCGGGCTCGTCGGCGTACCCGGCCAGCCCGGCCGGGCCGCCGAGCCCGGTCAGCGCGGACAGCTCGGCGTCGCTGGGCAGCCCGCCGGCCCGGGCGGCCGGCTCGGGCAGCTCCGGCTCACCGTCGGTGAGCAGCTCCCGGACCTCGCCGACCAGGTGCCGCAGCAGCGAGGCCTCGACCTCGTCGAAGCTGACGACCACCCCGCGCCGGGTGCGCTTGACCGCGGTCACTGCTGCTGGAGGGTGGCCCACAGGCCGTACGCGTGCAGCCGGGCCACGTCGTGTTCCATCTGCTCCCGCGAACCGGAGCTGACCACCGCCCGGCCGCGTTTGTGCACGTCGAGCATGAGCTTGGTCGCCTTCTCCCGGTCGTAGCCGAAGAGCTTCTGGAAGACGTGCGTCACGTAGGACATGAGGTTGATCGGGTCGTTCCAGACCAGCGTCACCCACGGCATCGCGGCCCGGACGTCCGTGGCCTCCTCGATGTCCTCTTGCGTGTCGGTTGCGGTCCCGGTGTCGGTACCGGGTGCCATCATGCCGGTCACCGCCCCATGGTGGCACGTGACCCGGCCCGGCTCACAGGCGAGCGCCCGCCTAGAGTCCTCGTCGTGGGGTCGACCGCGCTGCTCACCGACCGTTATGAGCTGACCATGCTGGCCTCGGCCCTGCGGGACGGCTCCGCCGGGCGGTCCTGCGTGTTCGAGACGTTCGCCCGCCGGTTGCCCCACGGCCGGCGGTACGGCGTCGTCGCCGGCACCGGCCGCCTGCTGGACGCGCTGGAGTCCTTCCGGTTCGGCCCGGACGAGCTGGCCGTCCTGTCCGACTCCGGCCTGGACGGCACCACCCTGGACTGGCTGGCCGAATGGCGGTTCACCGGCGACATCGACGGCTACGCCGAGGGCGAGCTCTGGTTCCCCAACTCGCCGGTGCTCACCGTGACCGGCACGTTCGGCGAGGCCGTGCTGCTGGAGACGCTGGCGCTGTCGATCCTCAACCACGACTGCGCGATCGCCGCGGCCGCGGCCCGGATGGCGACCGCGGCCGGGGACCGGCCGCTGATCGAGATGGGCTCCCGGCGTACCCACGAGGAGGCCGCGGTGGCGGCGGCCCGGGCGGCGTACCTGGGCGGCTTCTCCTCGACCTCCAACCTCGAGGCCGGCCGCCGCTACGGCGTGCCCACCTCGGGCACGGCCGCGCACGCGTTCACGCTGCTGCACGACGACGAGGCCGCCGCGTTCAAGGCCCAGATCGACGCGCTCGGGGTCGGCACCACGCTGCTGGTCGACACGTACGACATCGCGCAGGGGATCCGGACCGCGATCGAGGTCGCCGGCCCGTCGCTCGGGGCGGTCCGGATCGACTCCGGCGACCTGAGCGTGCTGGCCCTGGAGTCGCGCGAGCTGCTGGACTCGCTCGGCGCGACCGGGACCCGGATCGTGCTGTCCGGCGACCTGGACGAGTTCGCCATCGCCGGCCTGTCCGGCGCCCCCGTCGACGTGTACGGCGTGGGCACCTCACTGGTCACCGGCTCCGGCGCGCCGACGGCCGGGATGGTCTACAAGCTGGTCGAGGTCGACGGCCGGCCGGTGGCCAAACGCTCCGAGCACAAGGCGACCCAGGGCGGCCGCAAGACCGCGCTGCGCCGGCACCGGGCGACCGGGACCGCGACCGAGGAGGTGCTGGTCGTCAAGGGGTCCCCGTCGCTCGGCCCGCACGACCGGCTGCTGCAGGTGCCGCTGGTCCGCGGCGGCGAGCGGGTCGACGACCCCGCCGATCTGGGCGCCGCCCGGACGCGGCTGGCGGCGGCGCTGCGGACCGTACCGTGGGAGGGTCTCAAGTTGTCCCAGGGCGAGCCCGCCCTGCCGACCGTCCTGCTGGAGGGACCGTGACGCGCGCGGCGATCGTCGTGGACGTGCAGAACGACTTCACCGAGGGCGGCTCGCTCGCGGTCGGCGGCGGGGCCGGGGTGGCGGCGGCGATCACCGCGCACCTGGGCACGGCCGGCTACGACCACGTGGTCGCGACCCGGGACCACCACATCGACCCGGGTACGCACTTCGCCGCGCACCCGGACTTCGTCGCCACCTGGCCGGCGCACTGCGTCGTCGGCACCGGCGGGGTCGAGCTGCACCCGGACCTGGACCGGTCGCTGCTGGCGGCGGTGTTCGACAAAGGCGAATACCAGGCGGCGTACTCGGGCTTCGAGGGGCACGGGCCGGACGGCGCCGGGCTGGCCGACTGGCTGCGCGCCGCCGGCGTGGACACGGTCGAGGTGATGGGCATCGCCACCGACCACTGCGTGCTGGCGACCGCGCTGGACGCGGCCCGGGAGGGCTTCGCGACGACCGTCCTGCTCGACCTCACCGCCGGCGTCGCCGCCGAGACCACCGCCGCCGCCCTCGACCGCCTGCGCACCGCCGGCATCACCCTCGTCGGCACGCCCGTCGTCGCCGCCTGACGTCGCCGCCTCACGTCGCCGCCTCACGTCGCCGCCTCACGTCGCCGTTCCCGCGACCGGGCGATGTCCTGATCGGCGTTACCACTCGGCCGGGTAATTACCACTGACAGTGGTACGCGTCGGCGCCGACGTGCCGTCCGGCGCACACTCGCCCAGGGCGGACGGCGAGACGTCAGCGCGCGGCGGCCGGTCAGCGGGAGCGGCGGGCGATCAGCGGGAGCGGCGGGCGGTGGCGAGCACGTCCTCGGGGCGCAGCGGCGCCTCCTCCGGATCGTCGGACCGCATCCCCAGCACGAACAGCAGCGCATCCAGGTGCGCGCTGCGCTCGGACCCCGGCTCGGCCGGGCGGGCCACGTCCAGCACCACGCCCAGCCCGGCCAGCCGCAGCAGCTCGGCCGCCTCGCCTCCGCAGCCGACCGCGACCGACTGCGCCAGCGGCACCCCGTACGACTCGGCGAAGCGGACCAGCGCCCGGCCCCGCCCGCCGCCGCCGACGACCTCACCGACGATCCGGCCGGTGAGCCGGCCGTCCGCGGTCTCCAGCCGGTTCGCGGCCAGGAAGTCCAGCTCCAGCCCGTCCACCAGCCGCTCGGCGACCTGGGCGATCCCGCCGGTCACCACGCCGGTGCGGTGCCCGGCCCGGCGGGCGGCACCGAGCAGCGCACGCGACCCGTGCGTCCAGCGCATCTGTCCCTGCAGCACGTCCAGGGTGGCCACCGGCGCGCCGGCCAGCAGCGCGGCCCGGGTCCGGACCACCTCCGCGGTCGAGCTGCCCTCGGCCTCGCCCGCGGCCAGCAGCCGCCGGGACTCGGCGCCGCGGCCGATCTGGTCGGCCAGCGCCGCGAACGGCTCCGGCCCGGCCAGCACGGTCTCCAGGTCCATCATCAGCAGCCGCTTGGCCCGCCGCTGCAGGCCCGCGCGCTCGACCGCGACGTCGACGCCGGCGGCGGCCGCGCCCTGGACCAGGCCGGCCCCGAGCCGGGCCGCGTCCACCCCGGACACGACCAGCTCCAGCGCGGTCACCGGCCGGTGGGTGAGCCGGACGATCGAGTGGATGCTGCCGCCGAGGTCGGAGATCCGCCGCGCCATCTCACCGACCGCGCCGGCCCGCAGCGGGCGGCCCAGCACCATCACGTGGTGGCGGACCGGCATCGCGTTGCCGACCGCGTCCGGGTCCTCGGTGATGGACACCTCGACCTCGGTGCCGAGCGCCTCGGCCGCGTGAGTGACCGCGCGGCGGAGCGGGGCCGGGTCACCGTGCAGGGCCAGCACCACCCCGAGCACCATCCGGTCGGAGATGACGACCTGCTCGACGTCCAGGACCTCCACGTCGTGCGCGGCGAGCGCGGCGAACAGGGCGGAGGTGATGCCCGGGCGGTCGTGTCCCGTGACGGTGACGAGCACGGAGTGTGGGTGCATGAGGAAGGGTCTTGCGCTGGGGTCAGCGGGGCCTGGTGAGGCCCGCGCGGTCAGCTCGGGAAGGGATTACGCAACGGTATCAGGCGCGCACGACATGTCACAGGCGCCACCGGTGTGACACCAGGGTCAGCTCGGGTCGGGGTCCTTCGCCCCCTGCCGCGACCCGACGTCCGCCCCGACCAGGTCGTTCGGCCCGAGCGGCCCGCTGCCGGAGTGGGCCTCCAGCTCGAGCCGCTCGGCCAGCTCCGGGTAGTGCGCCTCGAACGCCGGCCGCTCGGACCGGATCCGCGGCATGACGGTGAAGTTGTGCCGCGGCGGCGGGCAGGACGTCGCCCACTCCAGCGAGTTGCCGTGGCCCCACGGGTCGTCCGCGGTCACGACCTCGCCGTACCTGTAGGAGTGGTAGACGTTCCAGAGGAACGGCACCGTGGCGACGCCGAGCAGGAACGAGCCCACCGTCGAGATCGTGTTCAGCGTGGTGAAGCCGTCGCCGGGCAGGTAGTCGCCGTACCGCCGCGGCATACCCTCGGCACCCAGCCAGTGCTGCACCAGGAAGGTGAGGTGGAAGCCGACGAACGTGGCCCAGAAGTGCAGCTTGCCCAGCCGCTCGTCCAGGTAGCGGCCGGTGAACTTCGGGAACCAGAAGTAGATCCCGCCGAAGACCGCGAACACGATCGTGCCGAAGAGCACGTAGTGGAAGTGCGCGACCACGAAGTACGAGTCGTTGAGGTGGAAGTCCAGCGGGGGCGAGCCGAGGATGACGCCGGTCAGCCCGCCGAGCAGGAAGGTGACCAGGAAGCCGATCGACCACAGCATCGGCGTCTCGAAGCTGATCGAGCCCCGCCACATCGTGCCGATCCAGTTGAAGAACTTGATCCCGGTCGGCACCGCGATGAGGTAGGTCAGGAACGAGAAGAACGGCAGCAGCACGGCGCCGGTGGCGAACATGTGGTGCGCCCAGACCGTCACCGACAGGGCGCCGATCGCGATCGTCGCGCCGACCAGGCCCTTGTAGCCGAAGATCGGCTTGCGGCTGAAGACCGGGATGATCTCGGTGACTATGCCGAAGAACGGCAACGCCACGATGTAGACCTCGGGATGGCCGAAGAACCAGAACAGGTGCTGCCAGAGGATGGCGCCGCCGTTCTGCGGTTCGAAGATCTGCGCGCCGAACTTGCGGTCCGCCATCACGCCGAAGATCGCCGCGGTGAGGATCGGGAACGCCAGCAGCACCAGCACGCTGGTCACCAGGATGTTCCAGGTGAAGATCGGCATCCGGAACATCGTCATGCCGGGCGCGCGCAGCGTGATCACCGTGGTGATCATGTTGACGCCGCCGAGGATCGTGCCGAGGCCGGAGATCGCCAGGCCGACGAACCAGAGGTCGGCACCGACGCCGGGCGAGTTGATCGAGTCGGTGAGCGGCGAGTACGCGTACCACCCGAAGTCGGCGGCGCCGCCGGGCGTGGCGAAACCGGACACCGCGGTCAGGGCGCCGAAGAGATACAGCCAGTACGAGAACGCGTTCAGCCGCGGGAAGCTCACGTCCGGGGCGCCGATCTGCAGCGGCAGCACCAGGTTGGCGAACGCGAAGACCATCGGCGTCGCGAAGAACAGCAGCATGATCGTGCCGTGCATGGTGAACAGCTGGTTGTACTGCTCCAGGCTGAGGTACTGCAGGCCCGGGCGGGCCAGCTCACCGCGCATCAGCAGGGCCATCAGGCCGCCCGCGAGGAAGAACAGGAACGCCGTGACCAGGTACATCTTGCCGATCAGCTTGTGATCGGTCGTCTTGAGCAGGTCGAGCAGCATCGACCCACGCGACGTCGTCCGCACCGGAGCGGGGCGGCTGACGATCGGCGAGGGGGCGGTGACGGTCACTGCTGGCCTCCGACTCATCGACAGCACCGCCGGAGCTGGAAGCTCCGGCAGCGAGCATCCGCAGAATAGTCCCCGGCTCCGGCGGGCGCGCTCCGGGATCCACCCGGTGGATCAGGCCGTCGCTGGGCCTGCGGAGATCGCGTCACAGGTGGGTCGTACGCCGATGTGATGCGGTCGGCTGGATTGGGCCCGTGCGGTCCGGGGTACCTCCAGTGCTGACCCAATGTGACGGTGTGGGGCCGTCGCAGACACAGTGGAGGAACCCGTGCTCTGGTTCATCATCTCGCTCATCATCATCGGCGCGATCGCCGGGTTCATCGCCCGCGCGCTGGTGCCGGGCAAGGACCCGATGGGCATCGGCGCGACGATCCTGCTCGGCATCATCGGCTCGTTCATCGGCGGTCTCCTCGGATACCTGCTGTTCGGGCACGACCTCAGCGAGGGCGCGCTGCAGCCGTCCGGGATCATCGGCTCGATCATCGGCGCCGTCATCGCGCTGCTCATCTACCGGGCCGCGACGCGTCGCGGGGTCGGTGGCCGCAGCCGTACGCGCCTCTAGTACCAACGCACCACTCCACGGGGATTGCACACTCGCTGTAACCGAAAGGCCCGGCCTCACGGCCGGGCCTTTCGGCTGTCGGGCCGCCCCTAACCCCCGGGCGGGGCTTCCGCGCGGTGCCGGAGAAGCACCGACCTCCTCCACCGAGGCCCCGCCGCAGGCGGAGGACCAGTAAGTCCAACCCCGGGTCAGGTCGGCTGCCGAGTTCCGGCGTGGATCGCCCGGACGGTGTCGAGGGTGTCCGCTTCGGCGGCGGTCTTGTCCTCCCGGTAGCGCAGGACGCGGGCGAAGCGCAGCGCGACCCCGCCGGGATAGCGCGGGCTCGTCTGCACCCCGTCGAACGCGATCTCGACCACCAGTTCCGGACGTACCCGCACGACCCAGCCGGAGTCGTCGACCGCCAGCTCCCCGAGCCGCGCCGTCTGCCAGCGCAGCATCTCGTCGGTCAGCCCCTTGAACGTCTTGCCCAGCATCACGAACCCGCCGGCCGGATCCCGGGCGCCGAGGTGCAGGTTGGACAACCACCCCGTACGGCGGCCGTGCCCGCGCTCGACCGCCAGCACGACCAGGTCGAGCGTGTGCCGCGGCTTCACCTTCAGCCAGCCCGCGCCCCGCCGCCCGGCCTCGTACGGCCCGGTCAGCGACTTGACCACGACCCCCTCGTGCCCGCGCTCCAGCGCCGCCGCGAACGCCGCCGACGCGTCGGCGGCCGAGCCCGCGACGACCCGCGGCACCCGCAGGTCGACCGGCACCACCGAGGCCAGCGCCGCAGCCCGGTCCGAACCGGGCGCGTCGAGCAGGTCCGCACCGTCCAGGTGCAGCAGGTCGAACAGCACCGGCGACAGCGGCGTCGCGACCCGCAGCCCGACCGGGTCGCCCTTGCTGCCGACCCGGGACGCGGTCACCTGGAACGGCAGCGGCCGGCCGTCCGGTCGCAGCGCGATCGCCTCCCCGTCCAGCACGGCCGCGGTCACCGGCAGCGCCAGCGCCGCCTCCACGACCTCCGGCACGCGGGCGGTGATGTCGTCCAGCGAGCGGGTGTAGACCGCGACGTCCGAGCCGCTGCGGTGGACCTGGATCCGGGCGCCGTCCAGCTTCCACTCGACCGCCGCCGCGCCGCCGATCTTCGCCAGGGCCGTGTCGACGCCGTCGGCGGGCTGGGCCAGCATCGGCAGCACCGGCCGCCCGACCTCCAGCCGGAACTCCGCCAGCGCGGCCGCGCCCCCGGCCAGCGCCGCGGCCGCGACCAGCCCGAGGTCGCCGCGCAGCATCGCCGCCCGCCGGACGTCCTTCACCGGCACCCCGGACGCCTTGGCGACCGTGTCGACCATGACGCCCTCGAGCGCACCCTGCCGCAGCTCTCCCACCAGCAGCTGGCGCAGGAACTTCTGCTCCGGCCCGGTCGCGCGGGCGAACAGCGCGGCCAGCAGCGTCCGCCGGGCCGTCTGCGACCCGGCCCCGGCCTGCCGGCCGACCTCCTCGAAGATCGCGTCGACCTCACCGACCCGCAGCGAGGGCGCGTCAGCCGGCGGCGGCACCTCGCGCAGGCTCGCCCAGCCGACGCCGATCTGCCGCTGCCGCAGCTCCCCGGACAGGAACGCCACGGCCGCGGCTGCCTCCGCGGGATCGGCCCGGGCCAGCGCCTCGGCCAGCAGCCCGACCTTGCCCAGCCGCGCGGAGGTCCCGGCGACCGCCGCCGAGGTGTCGGCGAGGTCCCGGAGCAGCACGGTCATGCCGCAGAAGCTAACCCGCCCCTACGACAGACCCGGCCGCCCGGCGCCGCTCAGGCCCGGCGAAATGAGCCGGGGCCGGGTCAGGTCCGGCGAAATGAGCCGGGCCGGGTCAGGTCCGGCGATGGGAGCCGGGCCTGGCCGGCTCAGTCGGGATCCGGGATCGTGAACCAGGCCACCGTCCCCCCGGTCGGCGCCGGCTTCAGGCCGCTGGCCATCGTCACCCCCCGTGACAACTACGCCAAGATCGTAACCAGTTCGGCCCAACGCGGAAATCAGCCGGCCGATTCGGGATAGGCCGACCTGCTCGCCGGGCACACAAGGAACGTGGACTTGGCACACGGCGGGGACCAGACGCAGGTGATCGAGCTCGACGGCGATCCGGACGCGCCGTCGCGTGGCCGGCACGCCGTGACCGAGGTGCTGGACGACTGGGGGTGCGAGCCCGGCATCCGCGAGGACCTGCTGCTCGTCGTCAGTGAGCTGGTCACCAACGCGGTCGTGCACGGCGCCGAGCCGATCGTGGTGACGATGGTCCGGGCGCCCGAGCGGGTCCGGGTCGAGGTCACCGACGGGGCCGCCGGGTCCTCGCCGCACGGCAACCCCCGCCCGCCGGCCGACGCCGAGAACGGCCGGGGACTGTCCGTGGTCACCCGCCTCGCGGTGGCCTGGGGCTGGCGCGCCTCCCCCGGCCATGGCAAAACGGTTTGGGCGGAGCTCCCGCTGCTGGCGCGCTAGCTATCCGAGCTGGTCCATCGCCCGGTAGATCCGCTGTTCCGAGACCGGGTACGGCGTGCCGAGCGACTGCGCGAACAGGCTGACCCGCAGCTCCTCCACCATCCAGCGCAGCTGGCGGACCTCGTCGGCCTCCCGCCGCCCCGGCGGCAGCGCGGCCAGGAACGAGTCCAGCTCCTGCTGTGCGGCCTGCACCCGCCCCATCCGGATCGAGTCCCGGGCCGTGTCCCCCGGCAGCCGGTCCAGCCGGTACGCCGCGGCGGCCAGGTAGCGACGCAGGTCCGGCAGCCGCCGGCGCCCGGTCGCGGCCACGAACCCCGGTCCGATCAGGCCCCGGACCTGCAGCTTCAGGTCGTTCAGGGCCGGCTGCAGCGGCGACGCGACCGGTACGCCGAGCCGGGCCACCAGCGGCGCCCACTCCCCGATCACCTGCTGGGCGCCGCGCAGCAGCTCCAGCACCCGCTCGTTGAGCTCGGCCTTGATCCGGTCGGCCAGCTTGGCGAAGCCCTCGGCGTCCCAGGGCGGCCCGCCGGCCTCGGTGATCATCTCGTCCGCGGCCGCGGCGGCGCAGTCGGCCAGCAGCGCGGCGAGGCTGCCGTGCGGGTTGTTGGTCAGCGCCAGCTTGGCCCGGTTGTCCAGCCGGGCCGAGACCCACTTCAGCGGGGACGGCACGCCGAGCAGCAGCAGCCGCCGGACCCCGGCCCACATCGCGGCCCGCTGCTCCGGCTCGGTCGGCAGCACCCGCAGCGCGACCGTCGCACCCTCGTCGACCAGGGACGGATAGCCGACCAGGCCACCGGCCTCGAACGTCCGCGGCACCGTCCCGACCGTCCAGCTCGTCAGGCCCGTACGCTCCAGCGTCCGCGCGGCGCCGGAGAGCACGTCCTGCACGGTCCGGCCGAGGCGGCGCTGCAGCTGCTCCAGGTCCTTGCCCTCGGCCACGGTCCTCGCGCCGTCGGTGACCCGGAACGTGGCCCGCAGGTGGGCCGGCACCTTGGCCCAGTCGAACGCGGTGATCGGCACGTCCTGCCCGGACGCCCGGCGCAGCTCCCGGGCCAGCGCCTCCACCAGCGGCTCCCGCCCCGGCTCCAGCTGGGCCAGGATGGCCCGGGCCGCGTCCGGCGCGGGGACGAAGTTGCGCCGCAGCGGCTTGGGCAGCGACCGGATCAGCGCGGTCACCAGCTCCTCCCGCAGCGCCGGCACCTGCCAGTCGAAGCCGTCCGGCCGGACCCGGTTCAGCGCCGCCAGCGGCACCTCGACGATGACCCCGTCGTCCGCCGCCCCCGGCTCGAACCGGTACGCGACCGGCAGCGTCAGCCCGCCCTGGGTCCACTCGTCCGGCGTGTCCGCGGTGTCCACGTCGTCCGGGACCAGCATCTCGCGGGTGAAGGTGAGCAGGTTCGGGTCGGTCCGGCGGGCCTGCTTCCACCAGGCGTCGAAGTGCCGCCCGGACACCACGTCGGCCGGCACCCGGGAGTCGTAGAAGTCGAACAGCGTGTTGTCGTCGACGACCAGCCCGCGCCGCCGGGTCCGGTGCTCCAGCTCCTCGACGTCCTCCAGCAGGGCCCGGTTGGTGGCCAGGAACGCGTGCTGGGACTGCCAGTCGCCCTCGACCAGAGCGTGCCGCAGGAACAGCTCCCGGGACAGCTGCGGGTCGATCCGGGCGTAGTCGACGGTCCGGCCGACCACGATCGGCAGCCCGAACAGCGTGACCCGTTCGGTCGCGACCACGCCGCCGCGGCGCTTGGACCAGTGCGGCTCGTTGTAGAAGCGCACGGCCAGGTGACCGGCCAGCTCCTCGGCCCACTCCGGCTCGACCTTCGCCACCGTACGGGCCCAGAGGCGGGAGGTCTCGACCAGCTCGGCCGCCACCACCCAGCGCGGCGGCTGCTTGGCCAGCGCGCTGCCGGGCCAGACCGCGAACCGGGCCCCGCGGGCACCGGCGTACTCCCGGGAGCGCGGGCCGGTGTCCTCGCGCAGCCCCAGGTGCGAGAGCAGGCCGGCCAGCAGGGACCGGGTGACGACCTTCGGGTCCACCTCGGCGGGCGAACGGGGCACCGCGGTGCCGAGCTGGCGCAGGATGCTGCGCAGCTGCCCGTACAGGTCCTGCCATTCGCGGACCCGCAGGTAGTGCAGGAACTCCGCCGTGCACAGCCGCCGGAACGCGCTGGAGGACAGCGCGTCCTGCCGGTCCTCGATGTAGTTCCAGAGGTTGAGCAGGGTCATGAAGTCCGAGGTCGGGTCGGCGAAGCGGCGGTGCATGGTGTCGGCCGCCTCCTGCTTCTCGACCGGGCGCTCGCGCGGGTCCTGGATCGAGAGCGCCGCGGTGATGACCAGCACCTCGTGCAGGCAGCCGTTCCCCTCGGCGGCCAGCACCATCCGGCCCAGCCGGGGGTCGATCGGCAGCTGGGCCAGCTTCCGGCCGACCGGGGTCAGCCGCCGCTTCTCGCCCGTGCCGGCCTCCAGCGCGCCCAGCTCGTGCAGCAGGGCGACGCCGTCGGCGACCGCGCGCCGGTCCGGCGGGTCCACGAACGGGAACGCGCCGACGTCGCCGAGCCCGAGCGCGGTCATCTGCAGGATGACCGAGGCCAGGTTGGTCCGCTGCACCTCCGGCTCGGTGAACCGGGGCCGGGACTCGAAGTCCTCCTCGGAGTAGAGCCGGATGCAGATGCCGTCCGCGGTCCGGCCGCAGCGGCCCTTGCGCTGGTCGGCGCTGGCCTGCGAGACCCGCTCGATCGGCAGCCGCTGGACCTTCGTACGCAGGCTGTAGCGGGAGATGCGGGCGGTGCCGGGGTCCACGACGTACCGGATGCCGGGGACGGTGAGCGAGGTCTCCGCGACGTTCGTGGCCAGCACGACCCGGCGGCCGGAGTGCGACGCGAAGACCTTGTGCTGGTCGGCCGCGGACAGCCGGGCGAACAGCGGCAGCACCTCGGTGGTCTCCGGCAGCGACTTGCGCAGCGCGTCCGCGGTGTCCCGGATCTCGCGTTCGCCGGAGAGGAAGACCAGCACGTCGCCGGGCGCCTCCAGGCCCAGCTCGCCGACCGCGGCCGTGATCGCCTCGATCTGGTCGGCGTCCTCGGCCGGCTCCCGGTAGCGGACCTCGACGGGGTACGTCCGGCCGGACACCTCCAGGATCGGCGCGTCGCCGAAGTGGGCCGAGAACCGCTGCGGGTCGATCGTCGCCGAGGTGATGATCACCTTCAGGTCGGGGCGGCGGGGCAGCAGCTGCCTGAGGTAGCCGAGCAGGAAGTCGATGTTCAGGCTGCGCTCGTGGGCCTCGTCGATGATCAGCGTGTCGTACCGGCGGAGCATGCGGTCGTGCTGGATCTCGGCCAGCAGGATGCCGTCGGTCATCACCTTGACCGCGGTGTCCTCGCCGGCCCGGTCGGTGAACCGGACCTGGTAGCCGACGGCGCTGCCGAGCTCGACGCCGAGCTCCTCGGCGATCCGCTCGGACACGGTGCGGGCCGCGATCCGGCGCGGCTGGGTGTGCCCGATGACCCCGCGGACGCCGCGGCCCAGCTCCAGGCAGATCTTCGGCAGCTGGGTCGTCTTGCCCGAGCCGGTCTCGCCGGCGATGACCACGACCTGGTTGTCCCGTACGGCGGCGAGGATGTCGTCGCGGCGGGCCGAGATCGGCAGCTGCGGCGGGTAGCTGACCGCGGGGATCGCGGCCCGGCGCCGCTCCACCCGCGCCGCGGCCTTGTCGATCTCGTCCTCGAGACCGTCCGGGACGGCGTCCCCGCGCACGCCGTCGAGCCGGCGCCGCAGACGGAACTCGTCGCGCAGCGTCAGCTCGGGAAGCCGGGCGCGCAGCTCGGCGAGGGAAGAAGACATACGGATCGTTCAACGATCCCGGCCGAACCGGGATTCCGCACCCGAATTCGGCTCCTCAGGGCCGCGTGCCGATCCGCTCGCGGGGTGGCACGGGCGTGGTCGCCGGCCGGAACCGCCAGGCGATCAGCAGGATGCCGGCGACCGCGGCGCCGGCGGTCGCACCCAGGCCGTTCGCGACGACGTCGGCGAACGAGCCGACCCGGGTGGTCAGCGCGGACTGGTAGCACTCGATCGCCACCGAGAGCAGGCCGCAGGCCAGCGCCGCCGTGATCGGGCGCCGCAGCAGCAGCGCGAGGAAGAACCCGAGCGGGACGAAGAGCACGACGTTGAGCGGGCCGTCGCCGGTGTGCATCCACTCGGTCAGGTCGGTCCGCTCGGGGCTGACGTTGCGGACGATGCTGTCCAGCGCGTTCGTCGTGACGCCGAAGTTGCGCCAGCCGCCCCACGGCACCGTGGTCACCCCGAGCACGGCCGCGAGGGACGCGCCGGTGAACAGGAGCAACGCCCGCCGGCGCGGGGCCACGATCACGACCGCCAGCACGACCAGCCCGATCAGGAAGATCGTGTCGACGATCGACGGGCTGTGGAGGAACGCACGGACGTAGCCGGTGTCGCCCAGGCCGCTCACGGACGGCTCCCGGCGGTGGAACGGGCCGGCGGTGCGTCGGTCATGCCCCCAGTGTCACCCGCGCGGGCTCACCGCGACCTGAAAGAACCCTGTGAACCAGCCCTGCGTCCGGGGCGGATCAGCCCATGAGGGCGCGGGCGTAGCCGGCGGCGAGGGCTCCGAGCAGGATGTGGAGCGGGCCGGCGAAGGTGACCTCGTCCAGGCCGAGCTCCGGCAGCAGCCGCTCGCCGAGCACCGCGACGCTCGCCGCCAGCACGTCCGGGTCGTCGAGCCCCCGGCGGACCAGCGCGGCGCCGACCCGCTCGGCCGCGCGGGTGTCCGGCGGGAGCGCGAGCAGCGCGTCGTGCAGCGTCTCCAGGTGCGGGCGCAGCCAGAGCGCGACCTCGGCCCGGACGATGCCGGACGGCCCGAACGGGGCCACCGCGTGGGCCCAGTCCCGCGCCAGCATGGGCTTGCCCGCCGTGACCGTCTGCCACGGTGGGGTCCAGTCGCGAGCGGCCACCCGTCGTCCCTCCCCCGGTCCTCGTCGCCGTCCTGTCCCGGCGTACTTACCGAACGAGCTGACGGCATGGTTCGGTGTCACGGCTGAACGGGAATTCCCGACCGCACGTCGGGGTAGCAGGGGAGAAGGTCGGCGCCGGGTCCCCGGCGCCTCGCGACGACGGGAGCACACATGCCGAGCAGGGACGCCACCACGCACTGGACCGGCGGGCTGCAGGACGGGAAAGGCCAGGTCACGCTGGACTCGTCCAACGCCGGGCAGTTCGACGTCTCCTTCCCGACCCGGGCCGGCAGCCCGGACGGGCAGACCAGCCCGGAGGAGCTCATCGCGGCCGCCCACTCGGCCTGCCTGGCGATGAACCTGTCCGGCGTGCTCGGCGGCGAGGGCCTGACCGCGGACAGCATCGACGTCAGCGCCGAGGTCACCCTCGGTGAGGCCGACGGCGGGTTCGCGATCACCGGCATCGAGATCACGCTGCGGGCCAAGGTCGACGGCGTCGACGCCGCCAAGTTCGCCGAGCTGGCCAAGACGGCCGAACGCACCTGCCCCGTCTCCAAGGCCCTCTCCGGCACCACCATCAACCTGGACGCCGCCCTCGTCTGACCAGGCCGCCGGTCGGCGGACACGACCACGATCGGGCCGGCTACGCCCCCGGCCCTCCGCTGTCATTCCCCGGCCCGCACTCCGTCGGCCGCTCAGTCCCGGCGGTCGGATGGTCGTTCCCGGGCTGTACCACTCCCAGTGGTAGTCACCACTGGGAGTGGTACGAGTTCTGCGAGGTATCCGCCGCATGGATCCTTGGCCCGCCAAGTGGCGTCCGGCCCGCGGGGCCCAAGACGAGACGGGCACGCGCAGAACGAGACCGGCGCGGCGGCCTCAGTCGCGACCCGGCTCAGCCGCGACCCGACTCAGCCGCGACCCGGCGCGCGGCGGCCTCAGTCGCGACCCGACTCAATCGCGACCCGACTCAGTCGCGACCCGACTCAGTCGCGACCCGGCGCGCGACCCGACTCACACCCCGGCGGGATCGCCGGCCGGGATGACCGTTCCGTCGGCGAGGACGAGACCGTCGGCGCAGCGGGCCTGGACCTGACCGTCGCCGAACTGCTCGTGGTAGAGCGACGCGTACAGCCCGCCGCGGCGCAGGAGCTCGTCGTGGGTGCCCTGCTCGACCAGCTTCCCGCCGTCGATCGCGAAGATCACGTCCGCGGCCAGGATCGTGGACAGCCGGTGCGCGATCGCGACCGTGGTCCGCCCGACCAGCACCTGCTCCAGCGCCTCCTGTACCAGCCGTTCGCTGGTCGTGTCCAGGGCCGAGGTCGCCTCGTCCAGGATCAGCACGGTCGGGTCCTTGATGATCACCCGCGCGATCGCCAGCCGCTGCCGCTCCCCGCCGGACAGCCGGAAGCCGCGCTCGCCGACCACCGTGTCGTACCCGTCCGGGAAGCTCATGATCCGGTCGTGGATGTTCGCGGCCCGGGCCGCGGCCTCCAGCTGGGCGTCGGTGGCGTCGTCGTCGGCGTACCGCAGGTTGTCCTTGATCGTCGCGTGGAACAGGTACGTCTCCTGCGTCACCATCCCGATCACCGACGCCAGCGACTCCAGCTTCAGCTCCCGGACGTCCGTGCCGTCGAGCGTGACCCGCCCCCGGTCCGGGTCGTACAGGCGCGGGACCAGGTAGGACAGCGTGGTCTTGCCGGCGCCGCTCGGCCCGACCACCGCGGCCAGCTGCCCCGGCTTCACGGTCAGGGACAGGTCGCGGATGGCCCAGCCGGGGGCGTCGTCGGCCGGCTGCGGGGTCGGCGGATCGGCCGGGTACCGGAACCAGACGTGCTCCAGCCCGATCTCGCCGCGTACTCCGGTGGCCGGCAGCGGGCGCGCGTCCGGTACGTCCACGATCTGCGGGACCAGGTCGAGGTAGGCGAAGATCCGGGCGAACAGCGCCAGCGAGGTCTGCACGTCCAGCGCCACCCGCAGCAGGTTCACCACCGGGAACAGCAGCCGGGTCTGCAGCGTGGTGAACGCGACCAGCGTGCCGGCCGAGAGCAGCCCGCCGCTGCCGCCCCCGGTCAGCCCGGCGACCAGGTAGACCAGCGCCGGGGTGATCCCGAAGAACGTGCCGACGATCGCGAAGAAGCTCTGCCCGGTCATCGTCTGGCGGACCTGCAGCGCGGCCTGCTTCTCGTTCTCCCGCTCGTACCGGTTGGTCTCGAACGCCTGCCGGTTGAACACCTTGGACAGCAGCACCCCGGAGACCGACAGCGACTCCTGGGTGATCGAGCTCATCTCCGACAGTGAGGTCTGGGTCCGGGCCGCGACCCGCCGCCGGACCCGGCCGACCTGGATCTGCAGCAGGATGAACACCGGCAGCAGCGCGACCGCCACGATCGTGAGCTGCCAGGACAGCAGCAGCATGCCGACCAGCGACGCGATCACGGTGACCGCGTTGGACAGGATCGAGGACGCGGTCTCGGTCACCACCGACTGCACGCCGCCGACGTCGTTGCCGAGTCGCGACTGGATGTCGCCGGTCCGGGTGCCGGTGAAGAAGCCCAGGTGCATCGACTGCAGGTGCGCGAACAGCCGGTTGCGCAGGTCCTGCATGACCCGGTTGCCGAGCACGGTCGTCAGGTATGTCTGCCCGACCCCGATCAGCGCCGACACCAGCGGGATCACGATCATCAGGCTGACCAGCAGCACCAGCAGCCGGATGTCCGGCCCGCCGGTCACGAACAGCGCCCGGTCGAAGACGGCCCTGGTCAGGAACGGGTTGGCGATCCCGAGCACCGAGGTCACCAGGATCGCGACCCCGATCAACGTCAACCGGGGCTTGTACGGCGCGAACAGCCCGGCGACCCGGCGGGTCAGCCCCCGCTCGTCCTCGGTCGTGTCCGCCCGTGTTGCTGCCTGCTCCGGCACCGTTGTCTCCTCGTCTCCCTGGCGATGGTGCCATCCGGGTGTGACCGTCGCCGTCCTGGGAAGGACCGCGGCCATGACGACACCGACGCCGTTGACCGCGTTCGCCCTGGTCTGCAGCCTGAAGCCGAGCCCCGACCGGTCCAGCAGCGAGCTGCTGGCGACCCAGGTGCTGGACGCGCTGGCCAAGCACGGCGTGACCGGATCCCTCGAGCGCGTGCTCGACCACGACGTGAAGCCCGGGGTCGAGGCCGACATGGGCGCGGGCGACGACTGGCCGGCGCTGCGGGAGCGGATGCTGGCCGCGGACATCTTCGTGCTCGCCACCCCGACCTGGATGGGGCACATGTCCAGCGTGGCCCAGCGGGTGCTGGAGCGGCTGGACGCCGAGCTGTCCGACACCGACGACGCCGGCCGGCTCCGGACGTACGGGAAGGTGGCGGTCGCGGCCGTCGTCGGCAACGAGGACGGCGCGCACAAGATCAGCGCGGACCTGTTCCAGGGACTCAACGACGTCGGCTTCAGCCTGGCCCCGGGCGCGGTGACGTACTGGAACGGCGAGGCCATGAACACGGTCGACTACCAGGACCTCGACTCGACGCCGGAGCAGGTGGCGACGACGACCGCGTCGCTGGCCGCGAACGCGGCGCACCTGGCGCGGCTGCTCAAGGCGGACGGCTACCCGCCGGCGAGCTAGGTTCGAGGCGTGACGACCGAGGTGTTCGACCGCCCGCAGCAGCACCGCTTCGAGATCGTGGTGGACGGGCAGGTGGCCGGCTCAGCGCAGTACGAGCTGAGGCCGGGCGAGATCATGTTCACCCACACCCTGATCGACGAGACGTACGAGGGCAAAGGCCTGGGATCGGTGCTCGTACGGCACGCTTTGGACGCGACCCGCGAGCGTGAACTCGCCGTGCTGCCATTGTGTCCGTTCGTGCGGGAATGGATCGTCCGGCACCAGGACTACCTGGATCTGGTGCCGACGGCGGCGCGCGGGAAATACCACCTTCCTGCCTGATCCGCTGGTGAGAAGCGGTGACCACGCCGCGAACCGCCTGACCTGCACGCCAGCTGAATCGAGCTGACCCACCGGCCGGCGGCCCTCCGCGGTTGCCGGCCGGTCAGGTCTCGTGGCCGCCGAAGCCGCGGGAGAGCTCGGTCATGGCCTGGTCGAGCAACGGCTCCAGCTCGGCGTCCTCGTCCCGCAGCCACTGCTCGTAGGCCGCCACCGCCGCGCCCAGCGCCGCGTACGCGATCAGCTGCGGCACCATGTCCTGCACCTGGGCCCCCGTGCGGGCCGCCGCGAACTCGGCGATCACCGCCCGCCAGCGCGCGTACATCGGGGTGGAGTGGGCCTGCAACGCGGGCGTGTTGAGGATCAGCGCCATCCGCCGCCGGTGCCAGGGCTCCTGGTCCTTGGGCAGCCGGTTGAACGTGAGCACCGCGTGGTGCACCGCGTCCATCAGCGGCACGTCCGGCTTGCACTCGTCGAACCAGGCCCGCAGCATCTCCAGCTGCCCGTCGAACTCGCCCCAGACCGCGTCGTTCTTCGAGGCGTAGTAGCGGAAGAACGTCCGCCGGCCGATCCCGGCCGCAGCCGCGATGTCCTCGACGGTCGTCTCCTCGAACCCGCGGCTCGTGAACAGGTCGAGAGCCACCCGTTCCAGTTCGGCACGGGACGTACTGGGACGCCTCCCGGTCGCCACATCCCTTCCTTTCGGCACTCGGTGCCATTAACATGGCGGTCACGTCAGCGACCGCCCTCAGACACCGAGGAGCATTCCATGACCGACGAGGCCACCCCCACCGTGGAGCCGACGGAGACCGCGCCCGCCCCCCTCGTCGAGCAGGATCTGCTCGTCGAGGACGTGTCCATCGACGGGATGTGCGGGGTCTACTGAGCATGTCCGCACCGGTGGACATGGCGTTCGACCTGGACCGGCGATACGGCCTGCATCCGCAGGTCGCCGTCCGGCCCGAGCCGTTCGGGGCGCTGCTCTACCACTTCGGCACCCGCCGGCTGTCCTTCCTGAAGGACCCGCGGCTGCTGGCGGTGGTCCGCGGTCTCGACGAGGCGCCGACGGCCCGGGCCGCCTGCGTCGCGGCCGGGATCACCGACCCCGAGCTGCCGCAGTTCACCCGCGCGCTGGCCACGCTGGCCCGCACCGAGATGCTGGAGGCGGCCTGATGCGACTGGTGGACCAGTTCGAACGGGGCCTGGACGCGCCGATCTGCCTGACCTGGGAGCTGACGTACGCGTGCAATCTCGCCTGCGCGCACTGTCTTTCCTCCTCCGGCCGGCGCGACCCGCGGGAACTGTCCACTGTGGAGGCGAAGGCCGTCATCGACGAGCTGGAGCGGATGCAGGTCTTCTACGTCAACATCGGCGGCGGCGAGCCCACGGTCCGGCCGGACTTCTGGGAGCTGGTCGACTACGCGACCGCGCACCGGGTCGGGGTCAAGTTCTCCACCAACGGTGTGAAGATCAGCCCCGCGGTGGCGCAGCGGCTGGCCGCCTCCGACTACGTCGACGTCCAGATCTCGCTGGACGGCGCCACCGCCGAGGTCAACGACGCCGTGCGCGGCATCGGCTCGTACGACACGGCGGTCCGGGCGATGGAGAACCTGGCCGCGGCCGGCATGCGCGGCTTCAAGATCTCCGTCGTCTGCACCCGGCACAACATTCCGCAGCTGGACGATTTCAAGGCCATCGCGGACCGCTACCAGGCGCAGCTGCGGCTGACCCGGCTGCGCCCGTCCGGTCGCGGCGCGGACACCTGGGACGGGCTGCACCCGCTGCCGGGGCAGCAGCGCGAGCTCTACGACTGGCTGGTCGCGCACGGCGAGGGCGTGCTCACCGGCGACTCGTTCTTCCACCTGGCGGCGTACGGCGACGCCCTGCCGGGGCTGAACCTCTGCGGCGCCGGGCGGGTGGTCTGCCTGATCGACCCGGTCGGCGACGTGTACGCCTGCCCGTTCGCGATCCACGCCAACTTCCTGGCCGGCAACATCCGGACCGCCGGCTTCCAGGCGGTCTGGCAGACCTCGCAGCTGTTCCAGGACCTGCGCGAGCCCCAGTCGGCCGGCGCCTGCGGTTCCTGCGGCGCGTACGACGCCTGCCGCGGCGGCTGCATGGCGGCCAAGTTCTTCACCGGCCTGCCGATGGACGGACCCGACCCGGAGTGCGTGATCGGGCACGGTGTCACAGCTCTGTCCACTGTGGACTCCCTTGCCGCGCCGCGGCCGACGGGGGACCACTCCCACACCGGCGGCGTCCGGGGTGGCCCCGTCCCCGTCACGATCGGACGCCGCCGCCCACCCGCGCACGCCTGCGACGAGAGCCCGGTCGCGGGCCTCGCCGGCGTCGGCGCGGGGTGACTCCTCGCCGCCGGACAGCGGACGCACAGACTTCGAGTCCACTGTGGACTCGTACGGGGGCCGAGGCCGGCCGGTAGCCGGCATCGAACGGGGATCCCCTAAGCCCGGGTCCCCGGAAGGGAGGCGCGCGATGGGGCGTGTCGAGGGCAAGGTCGCATTCGTGACGGGAGCCGCTCGGGGCCAGGGCCGCAGCCACGCGGTCCGGCTGGCCGAGGAAGGAGCCGACATCATCGCGGTCGACGTACCCGGTGACTACGACACCGTCGGGTACCCGATGGGCACCGAGGCCGATCTCGCCGACACCGTCAAAGCCGTCGAAGCGCTGGACCGCCGGATCATCGCCACCAAGGCGGACGTGCGGGACCTGGCAGCGCTGAAGTCCGCCGTGGACGAGGGCGTCGCCCAGCTGGGCAAGCTGGACATCGTCTGCGCCAACGCCGGCATCTGCACCGTGCAGACCTGGGACGAGGTGACGCCGCAGGTCTGGCAGGACACGCTGGACACCAACCTGACCGGCGTCTGGAACACGTTCGTCGCCGCGGTGCCGCACCTGATCGCCAACGGCGGCGGCTCGATCATCGCCACCAGCTCGACCGCGGGCATCAAGGGCCTGCCGTTCCTGGCCCCGTACGTGGCCGCGAAGCACGGCGTCGTCGGGATCTCCCGGTCGATGGCGAACGAGCTGGCCAAGCACAAGATCCGGGACAACACCGTGCACCCGACCGGCGTGAACACGCCGATGGTCGCGGGCCTCGGCGGCCTGGACGCGATCATCGGCAAGGAGCCGGAGCTCGGCTCGATCTTCGTCAACACGTACCCGATCGAGATCGTCGAGCCGGTCGACATCTCCAACGCCGTCCTCTGGCTGGCCTCCGACGAGTCCCGTTACGTCACCGGGCTCGAGCTGACCGTCGACGCCGGCAACACGATCCGCTAGGAGGCTTCCCACCATGGGACGAGTAGAGGGCAAGGTCGCCTTCATCACCGGTGCGGCCCGCGGCCAGGGCCGCAGCCACGCCATCCGGCTGGCCCAGGAGGGCGCGGACATCATCGCCGTGGACCTCTGCGACCAGATCGCCACGGTCGAGTACCCGATGGCGACGCCGGAGGACCTGGCCGAGACGGTCAAGGAGGTCGAGGCGCTCGACCGCCGGATCGTGGCCCGGCAGGCCGACGTCCGCGACAAGGCCGCCCTGCAGGCCGCCTTCGACGAGGGCGTCGCGCAGCTCGGCGGCGTGGACATCGTGCTGGCGAACGCGGGCATCGCGCCGATGGGCGCGGACAACGAGGACCGGACCGCCGCGTTCCGCGACGTCGTCGACGTGAACCTCACCGGCGTCTGGAACTCCGTCGAGGTCGCCGTGCCGACGCTGGTCGAGCAGGGCCGCGGCGGTGCGATCGTGCTGACCAGCTCGACCGCCGGCCTCAAGGGCATCGGCGGCGAGTCCGGCGGCGGCATGGGCTACACGGCGGCCAAGCACGGCGTCGTCGGCCTCATGCGCGGGTTCGCGATGAACCTGGCCAAGCACAGCATCCGGGTGAACACGGTCCACCCGACCGGGGTGAACACGCCGATGATCGTGAACGAGGTCATGGAGCGCTTCCTGGCCCAGAGCGACATGGCCGACGCGCTGACCAACCTGCTGCCGGTGGCGATCGTCGAGCCGGTCGACATCAGCAACGCGATCCTGTTCCTGGTCTCCGACGAGGCCCGGTACGTCACCGGGGTCACCTTCCCGGTCGACGCCGGGTTCATGGTGAAGTGATGGGCCGCGTCACCCCGCCGATCGACGCCGGAGCGACCGTCAAGTGACGGAGTCACTGTCCACTGCGGACGACCTGGCCGAGATCCGGGACCGGGTCGCCCGTCACCTCGTCGGCCGGGAGCGCGAGCTCGAGCTCGTGCTCTCGGCCGTCGGGGCCGGCCGGGACATCGTGCTGGAGGGGCCGCCGGGGACGAGCAAGACCACGCTGCTGCGGGCGATCACCGCCGAGTGGGGCATCCCGCTGCTGTTCGTGGAGGGCAACGCCGACCTGACCCCGTCCCGGCTGGTCGGCCACCACAACCCGGCCCGGGTGCTGCGGGAGGACTACAGCGCCGAGAACTTCGTGCCGGGCCCGCTGGTGGAGGCGATGCGGGAGGGCGGGTTCCTCTACATCGAGGAGTTCAACCGGGCCCCCGACGACACCCTCAACACCCTGCTCACCGCGATGGCGGAGCGGCAGGTGACCATCCCCCGGGTCGGCACCACCACGGCCAAGCCGACCTTCCGGGTCATCGCCTCGATGAACCCGTACGACAACGTCGGCACGGTCCGGCTGTCCACCAGCATCTCCGACCGGCTCTGCCGGCTCTCGGTGGACTACCAGGACGACACGGCCGAGCGCGGCATCGTGGCGCTGCGGACCGGACTGTCCATCCAGGACCGGCTGGTGGCCGACGCGGTCGCGGTCACCCGGGCCACCCGGGAGCACCCGGACGTCCGGCAGGGCTCCAGCGTCCGCGGCGCGATCGACACCGCGCTGGTGGCGGTCGAGATCGCGGAACTGCGCCGGGTCGGCACCCGCGAGGACGAGCGCTACCCGGCCGTCGTGCTGGACGCGATGACCGTCGCCCTGTCCGGGCGGGTCCAGCTCGACGAGGCGGCCGAGACCACGCCCGAGCAGGTGCTCCGCCAGATCTGGGAGGACCACTTCATCCTGATCCCACACGCGGCCGAGCCGGGTTGAAGAGCAGTGCCCGCGGACACGCCGCTGCGGCGGCCGGGAGCTGAACGACCGGCCCGGCCCTTGCGGCGCAGGCCCAAGCAGCTCGACGCGGCGCCCAGCCTGTACGAGCCGGCGGCCGGCGGCCGCGGCGGGCTGGTCCTCAGTGGACGGTCGGACCGGCGGGGCGCGATGCCGCAGGGCCGCAGCGGGTCCACCACCGAGCACACCGACGAGCAGGGCGAGCTGGTCGCGGTGCCGGCCGGCGGGCCGGTCGACCCCGAGGTCCGGGCCCGGGCCCGGGAGATCGCGGCCCGGCTGGCGGTCCCGCGGCCGCGCCGGGACTCCGCCGCCGTCCGCGGGCCGGGCGACATCCTGAGCCTGCCGTACCGGGGCGGGTCCGACGACATCGACCTGGACCGCACGCTGGACATGCTCACCGAGCGGCCGGTGCCCGAGGAGGAGGACATCATCGTCCGCGAGCAGGTGCGGACCCGCCGCGCCGTGGTGCTCGCGGTCGACGTCTCCGGCTCCATGCGGGGCGAGCGGATCCGGACCGCGGCCGCGGCCGTCGGCGCGCTGGCGGGCGAGCTGGAGCGCGACGACCTCGCGGTGATCGCGTTCTGGTCGGACGCGGCGGTGCTGCTGCGCCTGGGCGCCAGGGTCCGGCCGCTGCGGCTGCTGGACGAGCTGCTGGCGATCCCGGCCCGGGGACTGACGAACGTCGGCTTCCCGCTGCAGCTCGCGGCCCGGGAGCTGGCCCGCAAGCCCACCCGGGACGCCCGGGTGGTGCTGCTGTCGGACTGCCTGCACAACGCCGGCCCGGACCCGCGGCCGTTCGCGGCCCGGCTGCCGCGGCTGGACGTGCTGCTGGACACCGTCGGCGAGCACGACCTGGAGCTCGGCCGGGAGCTGGCCGCGGCCGGCCGCGGGCGGCTGTTGCGGGTACGTCACCACCGGGACGTGGCACCGGCGCTCGGCCGCGTGTTCGCGGCCTAGGACTACGAGAGGACTGCGATGGCGAATCCCTGGTTCGAGACGGTGGCGGAGGCACAGCGGCGCGCGAAGAAGCGGCTGCCCGACTCCGTCTACAAGGCACTGATCGCCGGGTCCGAGCACGGGGTGACGCTGCGGGACAACGTCAGCGCGTTCTCCGAGCTCGGCCTGGCCCCGCACGTGGTCGGGCTGCAGAGCGAGCGTGACCTGTCCACGACCGTGCTGGGGCAGGAGATCGCGCTGCCGGTGATCTGCTCCCCCACCGGCGTCCAGGCCGTGCACCCGGACGGCGAGGTCGCGGTCGCCCGGGCCGCGGCCGCCCGCGGCACCGCGATCGGCCTGTCCTCGTTCGGCTCCAAGCCGGTCGAGGAGGTCGTCGCGGCCAACCCGAAGACGTTCTTCCAGCTCTACTGGGCCGGCTCCAAGGACCAGATCGTGGCCCGGGTCGAGCGGGCCAGGCGGGCCGGCGCGGTAGGGCTGATCGTCACCCTCGACTGGTCGTTCTCGATGGGCCGGGACTGGGGCTCGCCGGTCATCCCGGACGCGATGAACTTCAAGACGATGGTGAAGTACTCGCCGCAGGCGATCGTCCGGCCGCGCTGGTTCTACACCTGGGCCAGGACGCTGCGGCCGCCGGAGCTGACCGTGCCGAACATGGCCGTCGGCAACGAGCCCGCGCCCTCGTTCTTCGGCGCGTACGGGCAGTGGATGCAGGCGACGCTGCCGACCTGGCAGGACGTGGCCTGGCTGCGGGAGCTGTGGGGCGGGCCGTTCCTGCTCAAGGGCGTCATGCGGATCGACGACGCCAGGCGGGCCGTCGACGCCGGCGTCACCGCGATCTCGGTGTCCAACCACGGCGGCAACAACCTCGACGGCACCCCGGCCACTATCCGGGCGTTGCCGGCCGTGGTCGACGCGGTCGGCGACCAGATCGAGGTGCTGCTGGACGGCGGCGTCCGGCGCGGCTCGGACGTGGTCAAGGCGGTCGCGATGGGCGCCCGCGCGGTGCTGATCGGGCGCGCGTACCTCTGGGGGCTGGCGGCGAACGGCCAGGCCGGGGTGGAGAACGTGCTCGACATCCTGCGGTCCGGGATCGACTCCGGGCTGCTCGGGCTCGGCCACCGGACGCTGAAGGACCTCTCCCGCAAGGACCTCGTCATCCCGGCCGACTTCGTCCGCACCCTCGGTGCCGACTGACCTCGCCTCCCTCACCTCGGGGGAGGTTGCGGCGGCCGGGGACGTGCTGCTGGTCGTCCCGGTCGGATCGACCGAGCAGCACGGACCGCACCTGCCGCTGTCCACGGACACCGACGTGGCCGTCGCGCTGGCCCGACGGCTCGCGGACCGGCGGCCGGACGTGCTGGTCGCGCCGGCGATCCCGTACGGGTCGAGCGGGGAGCACGACGGGTTCGCCGGCACGCTCTCGATCGGCGCGGCCGCGACCGAGCTGGTGCTGGTCGAGCTGGGCCGCTCGGCGCTGCCGGGCACCGTGCGGCGGATGCTGCTGGTGTCCGCCCACGGCGGCAACGCGGGGCCGGTGACCGCGGCGGTCCGGCTGCTGCGGTCGGAGGGCCGGGACGTCCGGGCGTGGGCGCCGCGCTGGCGGGGGGACGCCCATGCCGGGCGGACCGAGACCTCGGTACAGCTCGCCCTCGACCCGGCCCGGGTCCGGCCCGCCGCGGTGGCCGGCAACACCGCGGACGTCCGTACGCTGCTGCCGGCGATGCAGGCGGGGGGTGTCCGGGCGGTGAGTCCGAACGGGGTGCTCGGCGATCCGGGCGGGTCGACCGCGGCCGAGGGCGCCGCGCTGCTGGACGCGGCCGTCGAGGACCTCGCCGGCTTCGTCACCCGCTGGCTCGCCGCCGACACGGCGCCGGTCTCCGCACCTGCGGACGGCTTCCGCCGACCGGCCGGCGCCGGCACCCCGGCCGGCCGGCCCACGGCCGCGGTCGGCCCTCCCAGGGCCGCCGGCGGCGGACCCACGAACGCGGGCGGCGCTCCCACGGGCGAGGGCGGCGCCCTCGGCGGCGAGGAGAGACAGTGAGCCGGGTGGCGCTGGTGACGGGGGCCGCGCGCGGGATCGGGGCGGCGACCGTGCGGGCGCTGGCGGCCGAGGGCTGGTCGGTCGTCGCGGTGGACCGGGCCGCCGACGACCCGCGGCTGCCGTACGGGATGGGGACCAGGGCCGAGCTCGACGCGCTCGCCGGCGACCGGGTCCGGACCGTGGTCGCCGACGCCACCGACGAGACCGCGCTGCGGTCCGCGGTCGAGCTGGCCGAGCGCGAGTTCGGCGGCCTGGACGCCGCGCTCGCGGTGGCCGGCGTGATCGCCGGCGGCAGACCGCTCTGGGAGATGCCCGCGGCCGAGGTCGAGGCCGTCCTGGACGTCGACCTGCACGCCGTGCTGGCGCTGGCCCGGGCCGCGATCCCGGCGCTGCTGCGCCGGCCCGAGCCCCGCAGCGGCCGGTTCCTCGCCGTCGCCTCGGCCGCGGCGACCCGCGGCCTGCCGATGCTGGCCGCCTACTGCGCGGCGAAGGCGGGGGTGGCCGGCCTCGTCCGCGCGCTCGCGGCCGAGCTCGGCCCGACCGGCGTCACCGCCAACGCGGTCTCCCCCGGCTCCACCGACACCCCGATCCTGGCCGAGAGCGCCCGCCTCTACGGCCTGGGCGCGGCCGCCGACTTCGCCCCCCAGCAGCCTGTCGGGCGGCTGCTCGACCCGGCCGAGGTCGCGGCCGCGCTGGTCTGGCTGGCGGGCGAGGGCAGCAGCGCGGTGACCGGGGCGGTGCTGCCGGTCGACGGCGGTCTCGCGCTGTAGGGCGTTCGTTCGTCCCGTCCCGGGGGTAGGCCCACGAATGAAGCCTGGTCGGGGCCGAAGGAGACAAACAGCGATGAATGCCTGGCAGACAGTGCTGCTGATCGTGGTGATCGTGCTGGTCCTGGCGTTGCTCGCCTGGGCGGCGACGCGGCGGCAGCGGACCGCGAAGCGCGAGACCCAGGCCCGGGAGCACCTCACCGAGGCCCGGGAGCGACAGGCCCGGGCCGAGAGCACCCGGGCCGCGGCCGACGAGGAGGCCGCGAGGCTGCGCCGCGAGCGCGCCGAGCTGGAGCAGCGGACGGCGCAGTCCGAGCGGGAGTCGGCCCAGATGGCGGCCGACGCCGATCGCGACGCGGCCAAGGCCGCCGAGCTGCAGGAACGGGCCCGCAAGCTGGCGCCGAACCTGGCCGCCGAGGACCCCACCACCCGCGACGGCGCCGGCGTCCTGCGCGAGGACCACTCCGGGGTCGTCCGCGACGACCACTCCGGGGTCATCCGGAGCGACCACTCGGGCGTCGTCCGGGACGACCACGCCGGGATCGGGCGGGACACCCACGACGGGATCGACGACGACACCCGGATCGGCCCGGCGCCCACCCAGTACGACGACACGACCGTCCGCGAGACCGACGAGCGGCCGACCGCCGACACCTACCGGCACTCCGAGCCGGTCACCGACCCCGAGGGCGTGACCGACGACGGGCCGTACGCCGGCGCCCACCGCACCGACGGGACCACCGATACCTACCGCGACGCAGAGGGGACCGTGCGCGACGGCGACGCGGACGGGACGTACCGGGACCGGGACGGCGACGGGGTCCCGGACGACCAGGAGCGCGGCGGTCTGAACCGGCTGAAGGACCGGCTCACCGGCCGGGTGGACGATCACGACGCGGCGGTCGAGGATGAGGCGGACGCCGACCGGCGCCGCCGCTGACCGAGGGGAACCACGTGGCGATTCCCACCCTGGAGTTCGGCTCGACCGGGCACCGCAGCACCCGCCTGATCTTCGGTGCCGCGGCGCTCGCCGAGGTGTCGCAGGAGGTGGCCGACCGCACGCTCGGCCACCTCCTCGACCACGGCATCAACCACATCGACACGGCCGCCGGGTACGGCGACTCCGAGCTGCGGATCGCGCCCTGGTTGCGCACCCGCCGCGACGACTTCTTCCTCGCCACCAAGAGCGGCGAGCGGACCGCGACCGCGGCCCGGGCCCAGCTGGAGGACTCGCTGCGCCGGCTCGAGGTCGACCACGTGGACCTCTGGCAGTTCCACAACCTGGCCGACCCGATCGAGTGGGACATCGCGCTCAGCCCGGGCGGCATCATCGAGGCGGCCGAGCAGGCCAAGAAGGACGGCCTGGTCCGGTTCGTCGGCGTCACCGGGCACGGCAGCCAGATCGCCGCCAACCACCGCCGCAGCCTGGAGCGGTACGCGTTCGACTCGGTGTTGCTGCCGTACAACTACGTGACGATGCAGAACTCCTACTACGCCGAGAACTTCGACGCCGTGCAGGCGACCTGCCAGGAGCGCGGGATCGCGGTGCAGACGATCAAGTCGGCCGCGCGCCGGCCCTGGCGCGGCCGGCCGCACACCCGCGCCACCTGGTACGAGCCGTACGAGGACCAGGACGCCCTCGACCTCTCGATCTGGTATGCGCTGGCCCGCGAGGGCACGCACGTGATCAGCCTCGGCGACGTCGACATCCTGCCGCGGGTGCTGGACGCGGCCGAGCGGTTCGAGGACGAGCCGACCGACGAGGCGATGGCGGCGCTGTCCGCCCACGCCGAGGCGGACCCGCTGTTCGTGTAGGACTGCGATTAGCCTGGTCCGCGTGGGTGGACCGCTGACGGGCGTACGGGTGGTCGAGCTGGCCGGGATCGGGCCCGGCCCGTTCGCGGCGATGATGCTGGCCGACGCCGGGGCCGACGTGATCCGGGTCGAGCGGCCCGCCGCCGTCCGCGACCACCCGGACGGCCCGCACCCGGACGTCGTGCTGCGCGGCCGGCGCTCGATCGCGGTCGACCTCAAGCACCCCGACGGCCGGCAGGTCGTGCTCGACCTGGTGGCGTCCGCCGACGCCCTGCTGGAGGGCTTCCGGCCCGGGGTCACCGAACGGCTCGGCCTCGGCCCGGCCGACTGCCACGCGGTCAACCCGGCCCTGGTGTACGGCCGGATGACCGGCTGGGGCCAGGACGGTCCACTCGCGACGGTGGCCGGCCACGACGTCGGCTACATCGCGCTGACCGGCGCGCTGAACAACAGCCGCCGGGCCGGCGACCGGCCGGTGCCGCCGATGAACCTGCTCGGCGACATGGGCGGCGGCGGCATGATGCTCGCCTTCGGCGTGGTCAGCGCTCTCCTGGAGGCGGGCCGGACCGGCACCGGCCAGGTCGTCGACGCCGCGATCGTCGACGGCACCGCGGCCCTGTCCAACTTCGTCTACGGTGCCCGCAACGCCGGCCTCTGGCCGGGACCGCCGGGGCACAACCTGCTCGACACCGGCGCCCCGTTCTACGAGGTCTACGCCTGCGCGGACGGGCGCGAGATCGCGGTCGGTGCGCTGGAGCCGAAGTTCTACGCCGAGCTGCTGCGACTGTCCGGAATGGACGGTGTCCCGGAGCTCGCTCCGGACCGCCGGAACGACCCGGCCGGCTGGCCGGCGGCCAAGCAGCGCTGGGCCGAGCTGTTCGCGACCCGGACCCGGGACGAGTGGGCCGCGGTGTTCGAGGGCAGCGACGCCTGCGTGGCGCCGGTGCTGGACTGGGACGAGGCGCCGGCGCACCCGCACCTGGCCGCGCGCCGGACGTACACGGCCGTCGACGGGGTGCCGCAGTCGGCGCCGGCCCCGCGCTTCGACCGTACGGTGTCCACACTGGACCGTCGCCCGGCCTGGCCCGGGGCCGACACCGACGCGGTGCTGACCGAGCTGGGCCGGACCCCGGACGCCGTGGCGGCGCTGAGGGCCGCCGGTGCGGTCGCCTGAATGACCGCGCTCAGCCCGGCCGACCAGGAGCGGCGGCGCGGGCTGATCCGGATGAAGTCCGGGGCGACCGCGCTGCTGCTGCTGGCCGCGGTGGTCTACGTGCTGGCCCGGCGGGCCGGCGGCCACGGCTGGGTCGGCTTCCTCGAGTCCGCGGCCGAGGCCGGGATGGTCGGCGGGCTGGCCGACTGGTTCGCGGTGACCGCGTTGTTCCGCCGGCCCCTGGCGCTGCCGATCCCGCACACCGCGATCATCCCGACCCGCAAGGACGCGCTCGGCCGCAACCTCTCCGACTTCGTCGGCACCAACTTCCTGTCCGAACAGGTCATCCGGGAGCGGCTGCGCAACGCCGACGTGCCGCGGCGGGTGGGCCGCTGGCTGGCCGATCCGGAGCACGCCCGCCGGGTCACGGCCGAGCTGGCCCGGGCGCTGCGCGGTGCGGTCGACGTGCTGCGGGACGAGGACGTCCGGGCGGTGCTGGAGCCGGTCGTGCTGCGCCGGCTGTCCCAGCTGCCGGTCGGCCCGACGCTGGGGCGGCTGCTGGCCCAGGTGGTCGAGGACAAGGCGCACCACCGGCTGGTCGACCTCGTCGCCACCGCGATCGACGACTGGGTCACCGCGAACCGGGAGCAGCTGGTCGACCTGGTCGCCCGGCAGGCGCCGGTGTGGTCACCGGAGTTCGTGGACCGGGCCGTCGCCGGCCGGATCTACGCCGAGCTGGCCCGGGTCTCGGCCGAGGTCCGGGCCCAGCCCGAGCACCCGATCCGGCAGACGCTGGACCGGCTGCTGGCCCGCTTCGCCGAGGACCTGCGGCACGACCCGGCCACCATCGAACAAGCCTCCGGGGTGCTCACCGGGCTGCTGGAGCAGCCCGAGGTCCGCCGCGCGTTCGGCGACGTGATCTCGGCCGGCCGCCGCCTGCTGCTGGAGATGGTCGACGACCCCGACGGCGAGCTGCGGACGCGGCTCGCCGGCGCGCTCGCCGACCTCGGCCGCCGGCTGGACACCGACGACGTGCTGCGGGCCCGGGTCGACGGCTGGGTCGCGGACGCGGCCGGCTACGTGGTCACCCACTACCGGGACGAGCTCACCCGCACGATCACCGACACGGTCGAGCGCTGGGACGGCGTCGAGACCGCCCGCAAGGTGGAGCTCGCGGTCGGTCGCGACCTGCAGTTCATCCGGATCAACGGGACCGTGGTCGGCGCGCTGGCCGGCGTGGTCATCCACACCGTCGGCCTGCTGGTCAGCTAGTACCGCGCCTTCGCCGGGTCGCCCACCCCGAGCACCTCGGCCGGCACGATCTGCGGCGCCCCCGCCAGCAGGTGACCACCACTGGCCATCGCGCCCGCGATCGACGGCCCGTTCATGTGCTTGTCCAGGTGGTCCAGCGATGTCCACTTCTCGACCGTGACGAAGACGTCCCGGTCCTGGACCCCGCGCTGCAGGCTGTAGAGGACGCAGCCGTCCTCCTGCTGGCTGGCCGCGGCGAGGTCGCTGAGCATCGTCTGGACCGCGTCCCCCTCGCCCGCCTTGGCGGTGATGATCGCGACCACGCTGATGTCGGCCATGCGGGCTCCTCCCGTTGCGGACGCGTCGGTGCGCCCGTGACGGCAGCCTAGGACGCCTCGGCCAGCCGGGCCTGCAATCGCGCCCGGATCTCCTCAGGCGTGTACGTCCGCCGCCGCCGTTCCGACCGGGCCAGCACGACCCCGCCGGCCGCGACCCCGACCAGCCCCGCGATGCCGAGCACCTTCCACAGGTTCACGGGCCCTAGGGTAGGGCGGTGCCGATCAGCCTGGACGAGGCGCTCGACGTCACCCGGACCGGTGACATCTGGATCTTCCGTGGTTCCTCCGCGGCCGACCGGGCCATCCGGCTGTCCACCAACAGCCCGGTCAACCACGTCGGCATGATCGTCGCGCTGGACGACCTGCCGCCGCTGCTCTGGCACGCGGAGCTGGGCCGGTCGCTGCCGGACCTGTGGTCCGGCGACCGGCACCGGGGCGTACAGCTGCACGACGCCCGGGACGCGATCATGCTGTGGGCCCACCGGTACGGCCAGCACGCCTGGTTGCGTCAGCTCGACCACCAGGTCGGCCGGGACCTGGAGGACGCGCTGCTCAGGACCATCGCCCGGCTGGACGGCACGCCGTTCCCGTCGACCGCCCGGCTCGCCGGGCGCTGGCTGACCGGGCGGATCCCGGTCCGGCGGCGCCGGGACGCGGCCGAGCTGGAGACCGCGTACTGCGCCGAGGTGGTCGCGGTGACGTACCAGGAGATGGGCCTGCTGCCGGACGATCATCGGCCCAACCACTACGACCCGGGCTCGTTCTGGAGCGGCGACAAGCTGCCGCTGACCGGCGGGGCGTGGTTGTCGAAGGAGATCGTCGTCACCGTACCGGCCGGTGCGTGAAGACCGGTGTCTCATCGCGAGGCAGTCCGTGGCATCCTCAACCCTCGGCTCCTCTTGCGCAGCGCAGCCCGGCGGAGGTGGAAACCGTCCTGATGTCGACCAGGGAGAACGCGGTGAAGGTCGTCTCCGTCATCAACCACAAGGGCGGCGTCGGCAAAACGACGCTCACCGCCAACCTCGGCGCGGGCCTGGCTGCCCGTGGTCGCAAGGTTCTCTTGATAGACCTCGACTCGCAGGCCAGCCTCACGGTGTCGTTCTTCACCCAGGGCGAGTGGCAGACCGACCTGGTGCCGAACAAGACGATCAAGAATTGGTTCGAAGGTCTGGCCGGTGACGGCGCGGAGACGTTGTCCTCGCTGGTCGCCTCGCCGCAGCGGGTCGCGCAGTTCCTGACCACGAGCGGTGGCTCCCTCGACCTCGTCGCCTCGCACCGGGACCTCTCCGAGGTGGACACCGCGCTGGCCGCGCAGCTGCTGATCGATCCCGAGCACTACCTGACCGCGCACCGGCGGCTACGCGAGGGGCTGGCCGAGAAGGAGATCGCCGACTACGACGTGGCGTTGATCGACTGCGCCCCGAACTTCGGTCTGATCGCCAAGAACGCGGTCGCCGCGAGCGACATGCTGCTGATCCCGACCCGGCCGGACTACCTGTCGATCAACGGCATCGACTCGCTCGGCCGCAAGGTGCAGGCGTTCGCGCAGGAGTACAACGAGCAGCTCCAGGCCGCCGGCGACGAGGGCGGCGCCCCGCTGGGCCGGCCGCCGGCCGCGGTCGTCTTCACGATGGTGCAGCTGCACGACAACCAGCCGATCGAGGCCCAGCGCAGCTACATCAGCCGGGTCGAGGGGCTGGGCGTGCCGACCTTCGCCACCACCGTCCGAGACTCCAAGGCGGTCTACGGCCCGGCCCCGGAGTACGGCGTGCCGGTCATCCTGGCCGGCACCGGCCGGGCCCTGACCCGGGAGCTGCGCGACCTGGTCAGCGAGATGGTCGCGCACCTGGACGAGGTCGCGGCCTGAGCAACCTGGACTGGGTGCGGCAGTACGAGCCGGACAACTGGCTGGTCGCCGGGACCGGCGTGTTCGCGCTGCTCGCGGTCGTCCTGGACGCGGTATGGCGGTGGACCCGCAACCTCGTCACGATCGTGCACGAGGGCGGGCACGCGCTGACCGCCGTGCTCACCGGGCGGCGGCTGACCGGGATCCGGCTGCACTCCGACACCTCGGGGCTGACGCTGTCGGTCGGGCGGCCGAGCGGGCCCGGGATGGTGGTGACGGCCGCGGCCGGCTACCTGGCGCCGTCGCTGGTCGGGCTGGTCGGGGTCGTGCTGCTGGCGTTCGACCAGGTCACGGTCATGCTCTGGGCGGCGGTGGCGCTGCTGCTGGCGATGCTGATCATGGTCCGCAACGTGTACGGGGCGCTGACGCTGCTGGTCACCGGCGCGATCGTGGTCGGCGTCTCGCTGTTCACCCCGGCGGACGTGCAGGCCGGCTTCGGGTACGCGGCGACCTGGTTCCTGCTGCTGGCCGGCGTCCGGCCGGTCTGGGAGCTCTACCGCGAACGGCGGCGGACCCGCCGTACCGACGCCGACCAGCTGGCCCACCTCACCCACGTGCCGGGCGGCCTCTGGGTCTCGTTCTTCGGCCTGTCGACGCTGGCCGCGCTCGCCGCCGGCGGCTGGCTGCTGCTCACGTAGCCGACACGGTCAGCGTCACGGCGAGCCTGGTCAGCCCGGCTGTTGCCCGGACTGGGCCTGGATCGCGGTGATCGCCACCGTGTTCACGATGTCGGCGACCGTGCAGCCGCGGGACAGGTCGTTGACCGGCCGCCGCAGGCCCTGCAGCACCGGACCGACGGCGACCGCCCCGGCCGACCTCTGCACGGCCTTGTAGGTGTTGTTGCCGCTCGACAGGTCCGGGAACACGAACACGGTGGCCTGCCCGGCGACAGCGCTGCCCGGCAGCTTGGCCGCCGCGACGCTCGCGTCGACCGCCGCGTCGTACTGGATCGGACCCTCCACCGGCAGGTCCGGCGCCCGCTCGTGGACGAGCCGGGTCGCCTCCCGCACCTTGTCCACGTCGGCGCCGGACCCGGACGAACCGGTCGAGTACGACAGCATCGCCACCCGCGGCTCCACCCCGAACCGGCGCGCGGTGGCCGCGCTGGAGACCGCGATGTCGGCCAGCTGCTCGGCGGTCGGGTCCGGGATGATCGCGCAGTCGCCGTAGACCAGGACCCGGTCGGCCAGGCACATGAAGAAGACGCTGGAGACCGTACGGACCCCGGGGACGGTGCGGACGATCTCGAACGCGGGCCGGATCGTGTGCGCGGTGGTGTGCGCGGCCCCGGACACCATGCCGTCGGCGAGGTCCTCGGCCACCATCAGCGTGCCGAAGTAGCTCACGTCGGTGACCACGTCGCGGGCCTGGGTGAGGGTGACGCCGCGGTGCTTGCGGGCCTCGGCGTACCGGGCGGCGAAACGGTCACGCAGGTCGTCGGCGTCCGGCCCGACCGGGTCCAGGATCGCGGCCCCGTCGATGTCCAGGCCGAGCGCGGCCGCCCCGGCCCGGACCTCGGCCGGCGCGCCGAGCAGGGTGATCGCGGCGACCCCGCGCCGCAGCACGATCTCGGTCGCCCGCAGCACCCGCTCGTCCAGGCCCTCCGGCAGCACGATCCGGCGCCGGTCGGCCCGGGCCCGCTCGACCAGGTCGTACTCGAACATCAGCGGGGTCACCCGGTCCGAGCGGGTCAGCTCGGCCCGGCGGACCAGCTCGGCGGTGTCGACGTACCGCTCGACCAGGCCGAGCGCGGCCGGGATCTTGCGGCCGGACAGCCGGCCCTGGATCCGCCCGACCGCCTGCGCGGTGGTGAACGTGTCGGTCTCCACCGCGAGCACCGGCGTGTGCGGGGCCAGCCCGTCCAGCACCCGCTGCACCCGCGGGTCCGGCAGCAGCCCGGCGGTCAGCAGCAGGCCGCTGACGTGCGGCGCGCTCGGCGACACCGCGGCCGCGAGCATGCCCAGCACGATCTCGGCCCGGTCGCCCGGGGTGAGCACCAACGCGCCTTCGGACAGGTGGTCCAGCACGGTCGGCAGGGTGGCCGCGCCGACCACCACCGCCCGGACGTCGCGGTCCAGCTCGGCCGGGTCGCCGACCAGCACCCGGGCCCCGGTCTGCTCGGCCACCTCGCCCACGGTCGGCTCGACCAGCACCGGGTCGTACGGGACGACGTACTCGCCGGTGGTCGCCCGGACCTCGTCCGCGACCGCGGGGTCGACCCGGTTGGCGACCACGCCGAGCACCGAGGTCTCGGCCAGCTCGGACCGGGCGAACCGGATCGAGGCGATCACGTCGGCGGCGCTCTTGCCGCGGCCGGAGACCACCGCGAGCACGCTCGCGCCGAGATCCCCGGCCAGCCGCCGGTTCAGCGCGAACTCGGTCGCGGTCGACACGTCGGTGAAGTCGCTGCCCACGCAGAGGACGGCGTCGCAGTCCCGGGCCAGCTCCCGGAACCGCTCCACCACCCGGCTGACCAGCTCGTCCGGGCTCAGCTCCTGCGCCTGCGCGTACGTGATGCCCTGCGGCTGGACCTTGACCTGGTAGCGCTCGCGCATCAGCTCGACCAGCGGGTCCGGACCCTCGCCGAGGATCGGCCGGAAGAACCCCACCCGGCCGGTACGCCCGGCCAGCGCCTCCATCACCGCCAGCGCGACCGCGGACTTGCCGGTGTCCGGCTCCAGCGCGGCGACGTACACGGTGCTGACCACGCCCGGACCCTAGCTCGGCCGGCGAAGTCTCCGGCCGGGAAAGTGAACCGGTGGGGTGGGGTGTCCGTATCAGCATTTCGACGACGTTCGGCGGAAGGACGCAACGTGCCTGTTGCTGCTGCGGTCGCCTGGCTCCGGGTGCTGGTCACCGTGCTGGCCGGCCTGGGCTTCGTCGGCGTGATCGTGTTCGCCGTCCTCGTGGTCGTGGCCGCGATGTCCGGGAGCGGCACCACCTCCGGGGACTACGGCTCGGTCTACTGACCCGTCCACCCAGCGCGAACGGTGCTCGGCTTCCCGCGCGAGCCCCGCCGACGAGGTCGGCCTGCCCGACGATCCGGAGTTCCGCTCGGCCTTCGTCGCCTACCTGGAGTGGGGCTCGCGCATCGCCCCGGCCAACTCCCGGCCCGGCGCCACACCCCCGCCGGCCGCCCCGATTCCCGACTGGGCTGGGGCGGTGCGCCGCCCTACCAGCCCTGAGAGACCCCGAAGGGGCGGCAGTCGCTGCCGCCCCTCGGGTCCTACGGGTCAGGCCGCGGCGAGCGCGGGCTCCGACGGGATGTCGTCCTTCTTCGCGTTGATGAAGATGAGCGCGAAGACCAGACCGGCGGCCAGCAGCACCGCGGCCCAGAAGAAGGCCACGTGGTAGCCGTGGATCAGCGCGTCCGGCTGCAGCCGCTGCGCGTCCGCCGGAGACGTGACCCGCGCGGCCAGGAAGCCGGTCACGGCCGACGCGTACAGCGTGTTGAGCAGCGCCGTGCCGAGCGAGCCGCCGATCTGCTGGGACGTGTTCAGCAGCGCGCTGGCCACACCGGCGTCATGCGAGTCGACGCCGACCAGCGCCGTGCTCGACGCCGGGATGAACACCCCGGCCAGGCCGATGGACAGCAGCAGCTCCGACGGCAGGATGTGGCTGACGTAGCTGGTGTCCGCGGTGATCTGGGTCAGCCACAGCATCCCCAGCACGGCCATGACCAGACCGCTGATCATCAGGGGCTTCGGTCCGAGCCGCGGCAGCAACTGCGAGACCACGCCCGCGCTGACGATGATCCCGCCGCTGAACGGCAGCAGCGCCAGGCCCGACTTCAGCGCGCTGTAGCCCAGGTTGAGCTGGAAGTAGTACGTCAGGAACAGGAACATCCCGAACAGGCCGGCCCCGACGACCAGGAAGACCAGGTACGACCCGCCCCGGTTGCGGTCGAGCGCGATCCGCAGCGGCAGCAGCGGGTTCGCGATCCGCGACTCCCACACGACGAACGCGACCAGCAGGACGACCGACGCGGCCAGGAAGAAGATCGTGGTGCCGGCGGTCCAGCCCAGGTCGGGCTTGGCGGCCTCGGTGAACCCGTACACCAGCGAGACCAGGCCGAGGGTGACCAGGACCGCGCCGGGCACGTCGTACTTGGTGTTGCCGTGGGCCTTGCTCTCCTTGACGATCACGAAGGCCGCGCCGGCGGCTGCGATGGCGATCGGGACGTTGACGCCGAGGCACCAGCGCCAGGACGCGTACTCGGTCAGGATGCCGCCGAGGACCAGGCCGATGGCCGCGCCGCCGCCGGAGATGGCGCCGAACACGCCGAACGCGCGGGCCCGTTCCTTCGGTTCGGTGAACGTCACCGTGATCAAGGACAACGCGGCCGGCGCCAGCAGGGCCGCGAACGCCCCCTGCAGCGCGCGGGCCGCGAACAGCAGCTCCGCGGTCGAGGCGATGCCGCCGAGCGCGGACGCGCCGGCGAAGCCGAGCAGGCCGACGATGAGCATCCGCTTGCGGCCGACGTAGTCGGCGATGCGACCGCCGAGCAGCAGCAGCCCGCCGAAGGCCAGCGTGTACGCCGTGACGACCCACTGCCGGTCGGCGTCGGTGATGCCGAGGTCCCGCTGCGCCGACGGCAGGGCGATGTTCACTATGGACGCGTCCAGCACGACCATGAGCTGGCTCACCGCGATCACGGCAAGGGCGAGCCAGCGCCTGGAGTCCTGGGCGCCTGATTCTGGCGCGGCTTGGTCAGGGCCGGCGCCGATGGAGCTGGTCACGATGTCTCCTGTCTGGCGGATGGAACCGTCGTTCGGGTGCTGCTGCAGGCGAGCAGCGGGATGAGCACGTCGTCGGCGACGTGGGCGAAGAACTCGTCATCGATGGGTTCACCGGTGACGAGCACGCGGAAGAACATGAGGGCCGGCGCGACCTCGTGGAAGACGGACGGGTCGGCGTTCGGGCCGAGCTCGCCGCGCTCGATCGCCCGGCGCACGATGGTGGCCCCGACGTGGCGCTTGTCCACCAGCACCTGCTGGCGCAGCGTGTCGGCAAGCTCCGGAGCTCCACGCATGGCCCGCAGGACGCCGGCCAGCAGCGCGACGTCCTCGGAGCCGATGCCCTCGCGGGCGAACCGCAGGGTGGCGATGATGTCGCCGCGCAGCGTCCCGGTGTCCGGCGGCTCGACCGCCTGCGGCCCGCGGCAGCGGATGGCATGCACCACCAGCTCCCGCTTGCCGGGCCAGCGCCGGTAGATCGTCGCCTTGGAGGCGCGGGCCCGGGAGGCCACCGCGTCCATGCTCATCTTGTCGTAGCCGACCTCGGCCAGCAGCTCGAGCGCCGCGGCACAGATCGCCGACTCCCGGGCCGGACCCCGGCTGGAACCCGGCGTCGCGGGCTCCTCCAGGACGTCGGCCGACAGGCCGGCGGGCTCGTGCGGTGACATGCTGAGGTCCTCCCGTTACCAACAAGTGAACGACACCGTTTCGTACTCCAGCACGAAACGCTAAGACCCTTCGCGCAACCCCGCAACCGGATTACGGCGAATTCGGCCCTGGGCTGAACGCGGCTCTCAGCTCCACGCCTGGCCCCGCTCAGAAAGAGTCCGACGCCACAGAACCCTCGCAGGAGGGTCCGACAGAACCGGGATCCTCAGGAAGCCCCGACCGAACTGTCGATGTACGCGTTGGTGACAAGATCGTCCGCGGTGAGCCCGGCCGGCAGCGGTGTCCGGTCCGCCGCGAACACCGGCCGGACGATCCCGAGCAGCTTCGTGACCCGCGCCAGGTCGAAGTTGCCGAGGATCCCGTCGGTCCCGTTGCCGACGATCCCGTTGTCCTTCATGACCTTCGCCGCGTACGCCGCCCGCGCGGCCGAGTACGGATAGGCGTTGTAGTCCTGGGTCAGCTTCACGATCAGCGTGTTGGTCGCGGCCGGGTCGGACAGGTAGCCCACCGCTGAGCGCTGGATGATCGGCACGAGCTTCTTCAGGCAGGCCGCGTCCGCGCTCTCCTTGTCCGAGCGGACCGTGAGCGTCTCCGGGTAGACCGGGTAGCCGGCGTCGGCGACCAGCAGCCAGGCCACCTTCTTGTCCCACGACGGCAGCTCGTTCTCGTACGCGAACGGCTCGTTGGTGAGGAAGCCCTGCTGCACGATGCTGCCGCGGGCCGCGACCCAGCGGTCCGGCGTCCCGGCGTACCCGGAGTCGACCTGGGCCTTCTTCAGCTGTCCCGACCCGACCAGGTAGTCCATGTAGGTCGCGCCCTGGAAGTAGAGCACCCGGGTGTCGGTCTTCCCGATGTCGCCGATCTTCGTGAACGAGTGCTGGGCCGGGTCGAACATCAGCACCACCGGCGAGCGCTCCATCGGCGCCACCACCGCCTTGACCGGCTTGGACGAGGCCAGCTGCGCGATCTGGTCGGTGTCCGCGGTCGCCAGCAGCACCGAGGGGTCGGTGTAGAGCACGCTCGCCGCCGGCACGAACCCGTTGGCCGGCCCGCCCGAGCGGATCTGCACCTTCACGCCGGTGTCGACGCCGTCGGCGACGAGCGCACCGGTGACCCGCTTGTGCTGCTTGTCGACGTCGAGGGTGCCGCCGAGCAGCCGGTAGATCGCGCCGTCCTCGGCCTGCGCCCACCAGTTCGACTGGATCGTCACGGTGGCCGGGCAGACCCCGGCCAGGCTCGCGGCCCCGGACGCCGAGGCGCTCGGCTGCGCGCCGGTCACCTGGTCCGAGCCGCTCGTACAGGCCGCCGCGGCAAGGGCGGCAGCGATCAGCGGAACGATCAGACGCGGGCGTAGCACCGCACGACGGTACCCGGCACCGGGAGCGGTCCCGGTGTGATCTTCACGGCCCGATGATGCCGCGCATGCCGGTGCCGACGGTGAGGTCGGGCGGCACGGCCGGCAGCACGCCGGCGAAGTAGTCCTCGGCCGCGCGGGTGGTGCCGACGTCGCGGCCCTCGGCCTCGGACAGGAACCAGCGGTGCTCCAGGATCTCGTGGAAGACCTCGGCGTCGTCCAGCCGACCCCGCAGCTCCTCCGGCATCGAGGCGATCACCGGCTCGTACACCTCCGCCAGCCAGCGGTTGGCCGCCGCCGCGTCGGGCACCCGCCGGCCCTCGCTCTGCTCCAGCCAGGCCCGGAAGCTGGCCACGTCGTTGAGCAGCCGGCGGGCCTGGTTCTCCTGGGCGTCGATCCCGGTCCGGGCGAACAGCAGCTGCCGGTCGTGCCCGGGCTCGGCGATCCGGGTCCGGACCCGCAGCCGGTTGCCGGCCGGCCCCTGCACGATGTCCAGCTCGTCGACGTCGAAGCCGAGCTCGTTGAGCCGGCGCAGCCGCTCGGCGATCCGGTAGCGCTGGTCGCCGGGCTGCAGCAGCTCCTCCCGGGTCAGCTCGTGCCAGAGCGCGTCGTACCGGGCCTCGACCTGCTCGGCCACCGCCAGCGGGTCGATCTCGGGTGAGAGCAGCCCGCCGGCCTGCAGGTCGAACAGCTCGCCGCCGACCCGCTCGAAGGCGAGGCTCACGTCGTAGTGCCGCATCCCGTCCGACAGGGTCGGCCGCAGCTCGGCCGTCTCCGCGTCGACCAGGTACGCCGCGAACGAGCCCGCGTCGTGCCGGAACAGCGTGTTGGACAGCGAGCAGTCGCCCCACAGGAAGCCGGCCGTGTGCAGGCGGGCCAGCAGCTCGACCAGCGCGTCCAGCAGCCGGTCGGTCAGCTGCACCCCGCGCGGGTTCGCGAACAGGTTCCGGTACGGCGTGGAGAAGTCGAGGAAGCGGGTCACCAGCGCCGCCTCCAGCCCGGGCCGGTCGGCGACCACGCCGAGCACGTCGACCGCCGGGATGCCGAGCTCGCCCAGCCGCCGCAGCAGCCGGTGCTCCCGCCGGGCCAGCCGCTCGTCGATCTCCTTGATCGCGAACACCTCGCCCCCCTCGACCACGAACCGGACCACGTGCCGGGAGATGCCGCGCTGCCGGATCTCCACCAGCCGATCGTCGGTCCACTCCGCCAGCGGGCGGTCCCAGGGCAGGCTCAGCAGGCCTGCGGCCGCTTCCGCCGGCGGTGTGAAGACGAAGTGCACGCCGAACAGTGTCGCTGATCCCCCGGCCGCTCCGGGTGGTCGCCTCCGGCGGCGTCCTCCCTCCGCGCGGCGACTCGGTCGGCGCGTCGCTGCGGTCCAGACGCCGCCGCGCCCGCCCTGCGCGGCTCAGGCGCGGTCGCGCTGCTCCGTTCGGGCGGCCGGGCGCGGCGCGGCGACCGACTCGCGCTCGTGCAGCGGCATCGGCACGGCCTCGATCCCGTGCCCGGACTCCGAGGCCAGCAGGACCCGGACGGCCCGCCGGCCGAGCTCGTAGTGCGGCAGCGCGACGCTGGTCAGCCCCGGCCGCAGCCAGCCGGCCAGGTCCGAGTCGTCGAAGGAGACGACCGACACCTCGGCCGGGATCGCCACCCCGGCCTCCTGCAAGGCCTGGTACGCCCCGAACGCGATCCGGTCGTTGAGGCAGATCAGTGCCCGCGGAACCCGTCCGCGGGCCAGCGTGTGCGCGACCGCGTCGTACCCGGCCTCGGGCCACCAGGAGCAGTCCAGCATCGCGTCCGCCTGCGTCCCGGCCTCGGCCAGCGCCTCCTCGATCCCGGCCAGCCGCTCGCGGGCCGCGTACACCCCCGGCGGGGTCTCGCCGGCGATCACGATCCCGTCCCGGTGGCCGCGGTCGAGCACGGCCTGGGCGGCGGCGCGGCCACCGGCCCGCTCGTCCGGCAGCACGGTCGGCAGCGCCGCGTCGCCGGTGGTGCAGTTGAGCAGCACCACCGGGTGGCCCTGCAGCGAAGCCGGCAGCGTGACCTGGCGGGTGAACATGGAGGCGTAGAGGAAGCCGTCGACCTGGCGGCCGAGCAGGTCCTCGACCAGCCGCTCCTCGGTCCGCGGGTCGCCGTCGGTCTCGGTGACGAAGAGCAGGTGCTCCTCCTCCAGCGCGGCGGTGAGCGCGCCGCGGATCATGCCCCCGCCGTACTGCCGGGTGGTGATCGTGTCGGAGACCAAGGCGAATGTCCGGGTCACCTTGGTCCGCAGGCTGCGGGCGGTGAGGTTGGGCCGGTAGTCGAGGTCGGAGGCGGCCTGCCGGACCCGCATCCGGGCCTCCTCGGAGATCCGCATGTCCTCCCGCCCCGCGAGCACGAACGAGGCGGTGGTGGGCGAGACCCCGGCCCGGACGGCGACCTCGCGAAGGGTGACCCGGCGTGGGCGCGCGAACGGCACGTCCCCGAGTGTCGCACCAACATCAACCCAAGCGGCCGTCTGAACCGGTTCATCTCCCGATCACCTCCCGCGCGTGCTAGGCAGGGTCCATGACCGGGGTGACCGGCGAGACCGGCGTCCGCGGGGTGACCGTCGTGCACGGAGACGTGGTCGCGCTGCGCGAGGTCACGCTGCTGGCCGGCCCGGGCGAGCTGCTCGCGGTCCTCGGCGCCTCCGGCAGCGGCAAGTCCACCCTGCTGCGGACGGTCGCGGGGCTGCTGCCGGTGCGCTCGGGCGAGGTGGTCGTGAACGGACGGCCGGCGAACGGGATCCCGGCCGGGGACCGCCGGGTCGCGATGGTGTTCGAGACCAGCGCGCTGCTGCCTTTTCTCGACGTCGCCGGCAACCTGGGCTGGGGCCTGAAGGTCCGGCACGTGGAGAAGTCCGAAGTGGACAGACGAGTGACCGGGCGGGCCGGCCAGTTCCGGATCGGCAAGCTGCTGCGGCGCAAGCCCGATCAGCTCTCCGAGGGCGAGCGCGGGCTGGTCGGCATCGGCCGGGCGATGGTGCAGACGCCGCAGGCGTTCCTGCTCGACGAGCCGCTCGCGCACCTCGACGCGGCCGAGCGGATCCGGGTCCGGCGCCGGATCGTCGAGGTGGTCCGCTCCCTCGGCGTGAGCACCCTCTACGTCACCCACGACCCGGACGAGGCGCTCGCGGTCGCCGACCGGGTCGCCCTGCTGCACGAGGGTTCCGTCGTCCAGGTCGGCCCGCCCGCCGACCTGTACGACCGGCCCGCGAGCGTGCTCGCGGCCGTCTCGGTCGCGCCGATCGGGCTGGTGCCGGCCCGGCTCGTCGGCACCGACCTGGCCGGCTACGAGGTCGGCCCCCGCACGCTGCCGCTGTGGGGACCGGCGCCGGCCGGGCTGGCCGGGCGCGCGCTCGCGCTCGGCTTCCGGCCCGAGGACGTCCGCCCGGCCACCGGGACGGCCGAGGAGGTCACCCTGGACGCGGTCGTGACCGCGGTCGAGTACACCGGCCGGCACCAGGCCGTGGTGCTCGCCGTCGGGGCCGCGCCGGTGACCGCGCCCGGGGCCGCGCTGGCCGCGCCCGGCGGCGCGACGTTGCGGGCGCTCTACCCGCCGCGGGACCCGGTCCGGGCCGGCGACGCCGTCCGGGTCGCGCTGGACGGCCGCCGGGCGCACGTCTTCGACGCCGGCACCGGGGCCGCGCTGTTCCACCCCGTTAACCGCTCGACGGACGGCCTAGCCTGATCGTGATGCCAACCGCGTACGCCGTCGCCCCGGGCTGAGCGCCTGCCGCGAGCCCGGGACCTCGTCCGTCCACAAAGGACTCCCGCGTGCGCGCGTACCCGCTCTACCTGCTCCTGCGCGGCCTCGGCTCCCTGGCCGGTGGCTGCGCGCTGACGTACTCGCTGGTCTACCAGATCCGGGACGTCGGCCTCGGCCCGTTCCAGCTGGTGCTCGTCGGCACCGTGCTGGAGGTGACCTATCTGATCGCCCAGCTGCCGACCGGCCTGGCCGCCGACCGGTACGGCCGCAAGCCCGCGATCGTCGCCGGCACCGCGCTGCTCGGCGCCGGGATCGCGGTGCAGAGCGTGCCGACCCTCGTCCCGGTGCTGATCGGCACCGCGGTGTCCGCGCTGGGCTCCGCCCTCACCGACGGCGCCGAGCAGGCCTGGATCGCCGGCGAGCTCGGCGACCACCGGGCCGGGCCCGCGTTCAGCCGCGGCGCCCAGCTCGCCCAGGTCGGCACCGTCGCCGGGGTCGGGGTCGGCGCCCTGCTCGGCCGGCACGGTCTGCGGCTGCCGATGGTCGCCGGCGCGGCCGGCTGGCTGCTGCTGGCCGGGCTGCTCGCGCTCGCCCTGCAGGAGACCCGCGTCGCCCCGGCCGCGGACGAGATCCGGCTGTCCCGCATCCGCCCCTCCCCCGCGACCCTGTACGTGCTGGCCGCGGTCTTCGTGCTCGGCCTCGGCAGCGAGGGCTGGGACCGGCTCGGTCCCGCCCGGCTGCTGGCGTTCCCGGCGGTCGGCGTGCTGACGATCGGCGTGCTCACCGCGGCCGCCATGCTCGGGGCGGCCGGGCTGACCGAGCTGTTCCGGCGCCGGCTGGACGCGTCCCGGGCCGGCGGCCTGCTGCTGGCGGTGGAGTGCGTCCGGCTGCCGGCGATGACCGTGTTCGCCGTGACCGGGCTGCTGCCGCTGGCCGCGGCGACCTGGCTGCTGGCCGGGCTGCTGCGCTCGGCCGCCGCGCCGCTGCTGGACACCTGGCTGGTCGCGCTGACCGACCCGGCGACCCGGGCCACCGCCCTGTCCGCGGTCGGGCAGGCCGACTCGGCCGGGCAGATCCTCGGCGGACCGCCGATCGGGCTGCTCGGGTCCCGGGCGTCGGTGCCGGCGGCGCTGCTGGCCACCGCCCTGCTCGGCGCGCCCGCGGTCGCGCTGCTCGCGCGTGCCCGCCGCCGGGGGCGGGTAGGAGCGCCCGCATGACCGTGCCGTACGACTTCGCCCCGGCCGCCCGTCAGATCGCCGTGCTCGCCGACGGCGTCACCGACGATCAGTTCGACCGGCCGACGCCCTGCCCGGGCTGGTCGGTCGCGATGCTGCTGCACCACCTCCTCGACTTCACGGTGGCGTTCGCCAACGGTGCCCGCAAGCAGATCGGCCTCGCGCCGGAACCGACCGCCGACCTGCCGCCGGACTGGCGCGACCAGCTGCGGTTCCGGCTCGACGACCTGGTCTCGGCCTGGCGCGACCCGGACGCCTGGCTGGGCGAGGCGACCGTCGGCGGGGTCGCGCTGCCGGCCGATCTCACCGCGGCGGTCCTCGCGGACGAGCTGGTCGTGCACGGCTGGGACCTCGCGGAGGGGACCGGGCAGCCGTACGGGGCCGAGCCCGAGCTGGTGGCCGCGGCACTGGGCTTCGCGGAGAAGTTCTCCGACCTGGAGGGCGGGCCGTTCGGGCCGTCGGTCGAGGTGCCGGCGGGTGCGGACGACCTCCGGCGGCTGCTCGGCCTGACCGGCCGCGACGTGAACTGGCGGCGTTAGCGCAGCCCGCGTCAGCGGGCGCGGAGCGCGTCGAGCAGGAGGTCGAGCAGCCGGCCGGCCTGGTCCCGCTCGCCCGCGGCCAGGGTGACCCCGGACAGCCCGGCCAGCACGTCCGGCGCGAGCACGTCCGGGCGCAGGCTGCCGGCCTGCACCCCCGCCTCGAGCAGCGACTCGACCGCGGTCGTCATCCGGTCCCGACTGTGCGCGTACGGATTCCCGCCGGAGGCGATCAGCGCCTTGAGCGCGTCCGCCATGCCGCGCTTGGTCGTCATGTAGTCGACGAACCGGTCCATCCACGCCCGCAGCGCCCGCTCCGGCGGCAGCTCGGCGAGCAGGGTCGGCGCCGCGTCGCAGAGCCGGTCGAGCTCGGTCCGGTACGCGGCCTCGACCAGCGCGTCCCGGGTCGGGAAGTGCCGGTAGAGCGTGCCGATCCCGACGCCGGCCTCCCGGGCGATCGCGTCCAGCGGCACGTCCGGGCCGTCCTGGGAGAACGCGCGCACCGCCACCGCGAGCAGCCGGTCCCGGTTGCGCCGGGCGTCGGCGCGCAGCGGGCGCGTCTCCACAGGTGCCTCCTCCGTCGCGGTGCCGACCGGGTCACGTTGCTAACCGGAGCTTCCTCCGCTTAGTCTGGAGAGGTAGCGGAGGTTCCTCCGCTTCCATCGTACCGAGATCGTCCTACCGGGAGAGGTCCATGACCGCCAGCACACCCGCCCCCTGGCCGTTCGGGCGGGAAACCACCGCCGCCGAGGTCGTCGCCGGGATCGACCTGTCCGGCCGGCGCGCCGTCGTCACCGGCGGCGCCTCCGGCATCGGCGTCGAGACCGCCCGCGCGCTCGCGAACGCCGGGGCCGAGGTCACGATCGCCGTCCGCAACCTCGACGCCGGGGCCAAGACCGCCGCCGAGATCGGCCGCAACGTCCTCGTCGCCCCGCTGGACCTGGCCGACCGGGCCTCGATCGCGGCGTTCACCGCCAACTGGGACGGCCCGCTGCACATTCTGGTCGACAACGCCGGGGTGATGGCCTCGCCGCTGATGCGGACGCCCGAGGGCTGGGAGATGCAGGTCGCGACCAACCACCTCGGCCACTTCGCGCTCGCCAGCGGGCTGCACGACGCGCTCGCGCTGGCCGGCGGGGCCCGGCTGGTCTCGGTCAGCTCGGCCGCGCACCTGCGCTCCCCGGTCGTCTTCGACGACATCCACTTCGAGCACCGCGCATACGAGCCCTGGGCGGCGTACGGGCAGTCGAAGACGGCGAACGTGCTGTTCGCCGTCGAGGTGGCCAGGCGCTGGGCCGGCGACGGCATCACCGCCAACGCCCTGCACCCGGGCGGCATCCGGACCAATCTGCAGCGCTACGTCTCCGACGAGGACCTGGAGCGGATGCGGACCGCGGCCGGCGGCTCGACCCTGCCGCAGTGGAAGACGCCCGAGCAGGGGGCCGCGACCTCGGTGCTGCTGGCCGCGTCCCCGCTGGTCGAGGGCGTCACCGGCACGTACTTCGAGGACGTGGCCGAGGCCGGCCTCAACCAGCCCGGCACCCGGACCGGCGTCGCCGCGTACGCGCTGGACCCCGAGGCCGCGGCCCGGCTCTGGACCGTGTCGCAGGACACACTGGCTCGCTGAACCACCTCGCGCGCCCCTCAGCTCACAGGAACTGGGGGGCGCGCTGCTGTCCGCTCGCCTAGTAAGGTTCCCCTTACCTAACGAGCGGACATTGGAGTTCTGCCATGCGCGGGCGCAGTACGGCGGTAGCGGCGGTCGTCGGGGCAGCGGTGCTGGCCCTCTCGGCCGCCTGCGGCGGCGGCGGATCCGGATCGAAGACCGAGCTCGTCGTCTACAACGCGCAGCACGAGGACCTGGTCGCGGCGATGCTCAAGGGCTTCGCCAAGGAGACCGGGATCGACGTGACCTTGCGCAACGGCAGCGACTTCGAGCTGGCCAACCAGATCGTGCAGGAGGGTTCCGCCTCCCCGGCCGACGTCTTCCTGACCGAGAACTCGCCGGCCATGACGCTGGTCTCGGACAAGGGCCTGTTCGCCCCGGTCGACGGCGACACGATGGCCCAGGTGCCGGCGGCGTACGTGTCCTCGAAGAAGGACTGGCTCGGCTTCGCGGCCCGTTCGACCGTGCTGGCGTACAACACCGCCGGGGTGCCGAAGGACCAGTTGCCCGCCTCGATCATGGACATGGCCGACCCGCGGTGGAAGGGCCAGGTCGGGATCGCCCCGTCCGGCGCCGACTTCCAGGCGATCGTGTCCGCGGTGGTCGCGGTCGAGGGGCAGGCCAAGGCGCAGACCTGGCTGCAGGGGCTGAAGACCAACGCCAAGATCTACCGCAACAACGTGGCCATCCTGTCCGCGGTGAACTCCGGCGAGATCAAGACCGGGATCATCTACCACTACTACTGGTACCAGGACCAGGCCGAGTCCGGCGCCAACAGCAAGAACGTCACGCTGGACTTCTTCGGCCACCAGGACCCGGGCGCGTTCCTGTCGACCTCCGGGGCCGGCGTCCTGAAGTCGAGCAAGCACGCGGCCGACGCGCAGCAGCTGGTGAACTACCTCACCGGCAAGGCGGGCCAGCAGGCGCTGGTCGACAGCAACGCGCTGGAATACCCGGTGGGCAACGGGATCAAGGCCAACGCGAAGCTCAAGCCACTGTCCGAACTGGACCCGCCGACCGTCGACGTCGGCGCGCTCAACGGGCCCGCGGTGGTCGCGATGATGCAGCAGGCCGGGCTGCTCTAGCCGATGACCGTCCTCTCCGCCCCCGAGGCCACACCTCCGGTCACCCGGCGCCGCGTCCCGCGGCCGCCGGCACTGCTGGTGCTGGCCGCGGCGGCGGTGGCGCTGCTCGCCCTGCTGCCACTGGGTTTCGTGGCCTGGCAGGCCGTGGACACCGGCTGGTCCGAGGCGAGCCGGCTGGTGTTCCGGGACCGCACCGGCGAGCTGCTCTGGAACACCGTCCGGCTGACCGGCGGCTGCGTCGTGCTCTGCGTGCTGCTCGGCGTCGGCGGGGCCTGGCTGGTCGAGCGGTCCGACCTCCCGCTCCGTCGCTTGTGGACGGTGCTGCTGGTGGCGCCGCTGGCGGTGCCCTCGTTCGTCAACGCGTTCGGCTGGGTCTCGGTCCTCCCGTCCGCCGACGGGTACGGCGGCGCGCTGCTGATCACGACCCTGTCGTACTTCCCGCTGGTGTTCCTGCCGGCGGCCGCGATGCTGCGCGGGCTCGACCCGGGGCTGGAGGAGTCGGCGTACTCGCTCGGGCTGAACCGGGGCGCGACCTTCGCCCGGGTGGTGCTGCCGCAGCTGCGGCCGGCCCTGCTCGGCGGCGGGCTGCTGGTCGCGCTGCACCTGCTCTCCGAGTTCGGCGCGCTGGCGCTGCTGCGCTACCCGACCTTCACCACCGCGATCTACGACCAGTTCCAGTCCTCGTTCAACAGCTCGGCCGCGACCATGCTGGCCGCCGTGCTGGTGCTGCTCTGCCTGACCCTGCTGGTGCTGGAGCTCGCGCTGCGCGGCCGCAGCCGGTACGCGCGGATCGGCGGGGGCGCGCCGCGGCCGCCGTCCCCGGCCCGGCTCGGGTGGGCGACCTGGCCGGTCACCGCCGCCCTGGTCGGGCTGACCGTGCTGTCCCTCGGGGTGCCGATCGGCTCGATCGTGCGCTGGCTCGTCGCCGGCAGCTCGACCGGGATCGACGCCCACATCCTGCTGCAGGCGACCGGGAGCTCGCTCACCCTGGGCGCGCTCGCGGCCGTCATCACCGTCGTGCTCGCGGTCCCGGCGGCCTGGCTGGCGGTCCGGCACCGCGGCCGGGTGTCCGCGCTGCTGGAGCGCAGCACGTACGTGTCCAGCGCGCTGCCCGGGATCGTCGTCGCGCTCGCGCTGGTGACGATCGCGATCCGGGGCGCCAAGCCGCTCTACCAGACCGCCCCGCTGCTGCTGGCCGGGTACGCGATCCTGTTCCTGCCCCGGGCCGTGGTGACCGTGCGGGCGGCGCTGGCGCAGGCGCCGCCGGTGCTCGACTCGGTCGCGCACTCGCTCGGCCAGGGCCCGATCGGCACGCTGCGCCGGGTCACCCTGCCGCTCATCGCGCCCGGCCTCGGCGCCGGCGCCGCGCTGGTCTTCCTGGCCGTCGTCACCGAGCTGACCGCGACCCTGCTGCTCTCCCCGCTGGGCACCCGGACGCTGGCCACCGAGTTCTGGAACCAGAGCAACAGCCTCGCGTACGGGGCGGCCGCGCCGTACGCGGCGCTGCTCGTGCTGCTCTCGGCCCCGGCGACGTACCTGCTCACCCGCCAAGCGAGAAGGGTGACCGCATGACGGCACTGACGGTGTCCGGCGTCACCAAGGCGTTCGGATCGACCCCGGTGCTGCTGGGCGTGGACCTGCACGTGCCGGCGCACACGCTCACCGCCGTACTGGGTCCGTCCGGGTGCGGCAAGACCACGCTGCTGCGGCTGGTGGCCGGCTTCGACGACCCGGACTCCGGCACGATCGCGCTCGACGACGAGGTGGTCGTCGGGGCCGGCCGGCGGCGGCCGCCGCAGCGCCGCCGGATCGGGTACGTGCCCCAGGAGGGCGCGCTGTTCCCGCACCTGTCGGTCGCCGCCAACGTCGGTTTCGGGCTGCCCCGGCGGGAGCGGACCCCGGGCCGGATCGCCGCCGGCCTGGAGCTGGTCGGGCTCGACCCGGCGCTGGCCGGGCGGCACCCGCACGAGCTCTCCGGCGGGCAGCAGCAGCGGGTCGCACTGGCCCGGGCGCTGGCCCCGCGCCCGGAGATCGTGCTGCTGGACGAGCCGTTCTCGTCGCTGGACGCGGGCCTGCGGGAGTCGACCCGGCGGGCGGTCGCAGCCGCGCTGGAGGCGGCCGAGACGACCGCGGTGCTGGTCACCCACGACCAGGCCGAGGCGCTGTCGATGGCCTCCCAGGTCGCGGTCATGCGGGAGGGCCGGCTGGTGCAGCTGGACGCGCCCGAGATCGTCTACCGCTCGCCCTCGGACGCCGGGGTGGCCGGGTTCGTCGGCGAGGCCGTGCTGCTGCCGGCCTCGATCTCGCACGGGTACGCGACCTGCGAGCTGGGCTCGTTCGCCGTCCGCGGCGACGTCGAGGGCGAGGCCCGGATCCTGCTCCGGCCGGAGCAGCTGGTGCTCTCCTACTCCGGCACCGGCGGGGTCGAGGCCCGGGTCCGCGACGTCAGCTACTTCGGGCACGACGCCGCGGTCCGGCTCGAGCTGCTGCCGAACGGCACCGAGGTGCTGGCCCGGGTCGCCGGCCACGACCGTCCGGCCCTCGGCTCGGTCGTCCGCCTCTCCGTCGCCGGCGAGGCCCTCGCCTACCCGGGCGAGGCGCCCGCCCCGGCCCTTCAGCCTCAGCCGACCCACACCGCCGGCTGACCCGGGCGTCACCCGGATCCGCCGGCCGGTCTCAGTCCGTCGGCAGCCGGTCTCAGTCCGTCGGCAGGCCGAAGGGATAAGCCTGCGGGGCGGGGTCGTCGTGGTGGGCGGAGCAGAAGGTGGTGCGGTCGACCCGGCCGGGCGCGGACGGGAGGTAGCTCATCGCCGCCGAGTACAGCGTCGCCTGGGTCACCGAGTTGGCGTCGATCGTCGTCTGGACCAGGCCCTTGGTCAGGGCCGGGGCGAGCGCGAGCAGCTCGGCGTTGCGCCAGGCCTGCTCCCGCCAGAGGAACATGAGGTTGCCGATGGCGACCGCGTCCAGGTTCAGCGGCAGCGTGGTGTCGTCCATGCTCGGGTCGAACCGGGCCGAGAGCTCGGCGACCAGCGGGTTCGTGACCGAGTTGAGCAGCAGGTCGATCTTGTCGTAGTTCGGCTTCGCCGACTGGCCGTTGGCCTGGGTCAGGCCGGCCGCCGCCATCGCCAGCGCGAGGTCGTGGTTGATGTGCGCGTTGAGCCCGAGCAGGAAGTTGCCGGTACCCATGATCTTGCCGTCGCGGGCGCCGCTGAACGCGATCTTCCAGGCCTGGGGCACGTTCGCCGAGTTGTTGTCGGCGGTCCAGTTGTCGAACGCGCGCAGGTAGTACTTCGCGAACACGGCGACCGCGTGGTTGGTCCAGGCCGGGTCCTGGTAGTACCCGGGCTGCCGGGCGCTCCAGGCGTACGTCTGGGTGACGCGGAGGTAGGTCAGCGCGAACACGGCCTGGTCCGAGCAGCTGTCCCGCAGCGGCTCGTAGCGGCGCTGCATCTCGCGCACGAGCGCGTCGATGCAGCCGATCTTGCCGGCGACGCAGACGTTCGAGCTGCCGGCGTCGAAGCCGTCGACGAGGCCCGGCAGCACCGCCGGCCATTCGACGAACAGCGGGTCGGCGTCGGCCCGGTGCCCGGTCGTCGAGACACCGGCGACGGTGGCGACGAGCGCGAGGACGAGCGCGGCGCCGAGGGCGCGCAGACGTGAGCCGAACACCTAATCCTCCAAGGCAGGGGCCGGACCTCAGGACGAACCGGTTCCGGACTGTAACCGTTGGATCAGCGGTGCGCCAGTGGTCTTTCCGTAGCTGAAGACCCCTTGCGTGGGCGAAGAAACAGCGTTGTCTGAGTGGATCATCGATGACCGCTCCGGACGGTCCTGTGATGACTCATCCGGACCGCGCAGTCGCTGCGAGCAACTGCTAGTGGTCGGGGTCCGCCGGCAGCACGCCCCGGTCGACGGCCGCGAGCAGCGCGGCGTGGTCGGCCTCGGTCTGGTCCGCGTACGCCCGGGCGAAGCGGCACAGCGCGTCGTCCATCGTGTGCCCGTGCCCGACGTACCCGGCGATCATCGAGGCGCCGCTGGTGCGGGCGTGTCCCTTGGCCAGCAGCGATCCGCAGACACCGGCGTAGTCGGCCAGCGCGGCGGCGTCGATGCCGTCGACGGTGATCGCGCCCTTCATGTCCCGGAACTGCCGGACGTAGTACTGCCGGCCGGCGACCGTGGTCCAGCCCAGCAGCGGGTCGCTGACCGTCTGCAGTGCCTGCTGGTATTCCACCACCCGCTGGCCCTGGTGCTGGTGCCAGGCCCGGTCGCCGTGCACGTACGGCCCCAGGACGGACCGGCGGGCCTGCTTGAGCTGCAGGAACAGCACGTCGTCCGGGGAGCTGCCCTCCAGCAGGGCCACGTACGCGCGCAGGCCGACCGAGCCGACCCCGACCACCTTGTGGGCCAGGTCGACCAGCGTGTAGCCGCCGAGGATGCGGGCCCAGTGCGAGGGCAGCGTGCGCAGGTAGTCGTCCAGGCCGGCCGCGAGCTGGTCCGCGTGCTTCGCCGTCGGCCGGGTGATCAGCGGCGGCTCCTGCACGATCCGGCGGGCGCCGTCCCGCTGCTCGGTGAACCGCGGCAGCGCCCGGTCACTGGTCCGTTTGCGCGCCTGCCGGGCCGCCCGCTTGACCTCCTTGCGCAGCGCCGGGCTGGCCCCGGCGCCGAGCTGGTCGACGTCCAGCCGCTCGAACGAGCGGGCCAGCAGCGGCTGATCGGCCAGATACCGCACCTGCTGCCGGTACGCCGACGTGCACCGGGCGACCGCGTCGCCGCACTCGGACTCGCTGGAGCCGTTCTGCCGGCCGGCGACCCAGACGCTGGTCGCCAGCCGGCGCAGGTCCCACTCCCAGGCGCCCGGGTGGGCCTCGTCGAAGTCGTTGAGGTCGAAGACCAGCTCCCGCTCGGGCGAGGCGTAGAAGCCGAAGTTGCCCAGGTGGGCGTCGCCGCAGACGACCGGCGTGATCCCGGTCGAGGGCAGCGCGGCGAAGTCGGCCGACATGATGTTGGCCGCCCCGCGCAGGAACGCGTACGGCGAGGCGGCCATCCGCCCGACCCGGACCGGGATCAGCCACGGCACCCGGCCCTTGTGCGCGGTGATGATCTGCTCGACCGGGTCCTTGCGGCGGTCGGGCGAGGTCCAGTCGCCGAGCGCGGAGCGCGGCACCTGCTTGCGCAGGGCGCGACCCAACTCGTACCGCTGCTCGCGCGGGGTGGCGGCCTCGCGCAGGGAGAGGAAGCCGCGGGCGACGGCCGCGCCGAGCTCCGGATGCTCGCCCGCGTCGCTGCTCACGGCCTGACTGTAGGCGTCAACTCCGCTGCGGCAGCTGCTGCAGCGACCAGGTGTTGCCGTCGGGATCGGCGAAGTAGACGAACCGGCCCCAGGGCTGCTCGCTGACCTCGCTCACGTCGACACCGCGCTCGGCGAGCTCCTTGCGGGCGGCGTCCGCGTCCGGGATCACCGCCATCAGCCCGCGCAGCGAGCCCGGCACCATGTCCCCGGCCACGCCGACGCCGATCACGATCGAGCAGGCCGACCCGGGCGGGGTCAGCTGCACGAACCGGATCTCGGGGCTGACGACGTGGTCGTGGTCGGGGGTGAAGCCGACCTGGTCCACGTAGAACGACTTGGCCCGGTCGACGTCGGTGACCGGCACGGGCACGACTTCCAGCCTCATCTCCATGCCCACGAACCTAGCGGTGGGGTACGACCGTTCCGGGTGGGTAACGGGAGGCCGTGGACAACGGCTGTCCGAAGCGGATGGTGCACGGCCCCTGCGGCGGGGTCCGGGCCGACCTCGGCTGCGAGGTCGGGGACCGGCCCTGCCCGTTCGCGACCCGGCCGCCGGTGCGCTGGCCGGACGAGCCGGTCCCGCCGGTCCCGGTCGAGGTGCCGCTGGTGCTCACCGACCTGACCGTCCGCCCGTACGACCCGGGCTCGGTCCGGCGGGTGGTCGAGATCCTGGCGCCGGTCTCGGACGGGCTGCTGGTCGGCGAGCACCACAACCGGCCGGACCTGCCGCCGACGCTGTTCGCGACCGAGGTGCTCGCCGCCGGCGGCCGGCCCTGGACGACGCTCACCTGCCGGGACCGCAACCGGATCGTGCTGGAGCAGGAGCTGGTCGGGCTGCGGGCGCTCGGCGTGCAGGGCGTGCTCTGCGTGACCGGCGATGCCCGCGGCCAGGGCGTACGGCCCGATGTGACGCAGGTGTTCGACCTGGACGGGACCCGGCTGGCGGCGCTGGCCGCGGCGACCGGGTTGCCGGTCGCGGTGCCGGAGGCGCCGGACGCGCCGCCGACCGGCCTCCGGCCGGGCCGGGTGGCGCAGAAGGAACGGGCCGGGGCCGGGATGTGCGTGCTCAACCACGTCCGGACGCCGGCCCGGGCGGCCGAGTTCGTCGCGGCGGCCCGGGCGGCCGGGGCGCGGCTGCCGTTCGTGGCCGGGGTCGCCGTCTACACCGACGAGCGGTCCGCGCGGGTGCTGGAGCGCTTCCCCGGGCTGGCGATGGACCCGGCCGCGATCGCGGCGGTGCTGGCGGCGCCGGACCCGCGCGCGGCCGGGATCGAGGCCGCGGTGGCGGAGGCCGCGGCCCTGCTGGCGATCCCCGGGGTCGAGGGCGTGAACCTGTCCGGACTGGCGTCCGGCGCCGGCGAGGAGGCCGCGGCCGAGGTCAAGGCCACGGTCGCCGCCTGTGTCCGGGCGGCCGTCCGATGAGCGCCGCCAGGCCGGGCCGGCACCGGCCGGGGCCGGAGGCCGACCCCGACGGCCGGTCGACCGCGTGGGCGGCCGGGACGGATCGACGCCGGTCCTGTAAGGAGACACCGTGAGCGAGCAGCTGGAGGACGAGTTCGACCTCGTCGCGACCTGGACCGAGCAGGCCGTCGAGGAGCTCGGGCCGGCGTACGCGATCGCCGCCGCCTGCCGCGGCTCCGGCAGCCCGGCCAGCCTGGCCTGGCTGGCCGAGGCGCTGGAGGTCCCGCTCGCCCGCCGGATGCTGGACGCCGGCTCCGGGGTCGGCGGCCCGGCCGCCTGGCTGGCCGCGCACTTCGGCGTCCGGCCGGTCTGCGCCGAGCCGATGCGCGGCGCCGTCCGCGCCAGCCACCGCCTGTTCGGGCTGCCCGCGGTCGCGGCGGAAGGGCAGGCGCTGCCGTTCGCCGACGGCAGCTTCGACGCGGCCTGGTCGCTCGGCGTGCTGGACACCGCCGGGGACAAGGCCGCCCTGCTGGCCGAGGTACGCCGGGTGCTCGGCGACGGCGGCCGGCTCGGCCTGCTCGCCTTCCTCGCCGCCGGCCCGCTGCCGCCGCCGCTGCCCGAGGGCAACGACTTCTCCACCCAGGACGAGCTGCGCAGGCTGCTGAAGGAGGCCCGCTTCCACGTCCTGCAGACGGTCCCGGCGGCGCCGCTGCGGGACGCGCCGGTGTCCTGGCGGGCGCACGCCGACCAGGTCGAGGACGTCCTGAACCGGCAGCACGGCGACGACCCGCGCTGGGTCACCGCCGAGGAACAGTCCGCCCGCATCGGCCGGCTGATCGCCGGCGGCCACCTGCACCCCACCCTGCTGCACGCGCTGGCCGTCTAGCGTGCTCAGGATGCGCCCTTTCCGCTTCCTGGCCCCGATCGGTGACGGCCTGCCCGACGCCCGCGCGCTCGTCGCGGAGGCGCGGCGGGCCGAGGAGATCGGCATCGACGTACTGATCCGTTCCGACCACCTCCTGGAGCAGTACGCGCCGCTGCCCGTGCTCGCCACCGTGGCCGCGGCCACCGAGCGGATCCGGGTCGGCACGTTCGTGCTCAACGTCGACCTGCGCCACCCGGCCGTGCTCGCGCAGGAGCTGGCCAGCCTGGACGTCCTGTCCGGCGGCCGGCTGGAGATCGGCATGGGCGCCGGCTGGAACGAGCCCGAGTACGACGCGGTCGGCATCCCGTACGACCGGCTGCCGACCCGCGTGCAGCGGCTCACCGAGGCCGTCGCGGTGCTCAAGGGCTGCTTCGCCGACGGCCCGTTCACACTGGCCGGCGAGCATTTCCGGATCACCGGCCACGACGGGTACCCCAAGCCGGTGCAGCGTCCGCACCCGCCGCTGTTCCTCGGCGGCGGCGGTCGCCGGTCGCTCACCCTGGCCGCGCGGGAGGCCGACATCATCGGGCTGGCGCCGCGGCCGGGTGACCCGCGCAGCATGACCGCGGCCGCGACCGAGGAGAAGATCGGCTGGGTCCGGGAGGCGGCGGGCGACCGGTTCGACGCGCTGGAGTTCAACGCGTACCCGTCCGGCGGGCCGGTGGTGGTGACCAACGACGCGCGATCCGCGGGCGCGGAGCGGGCTCAGCGGCTCGGGCTGACCGTCGAGGAGCTCCTGGAGTCGCCGCACGTGTTCATCGGCTCGGTCGACGGGCTGGCCGAGAAGTGCCGGGAGCTGCGGGAGCGGTTCGGCATCACCAGCATCATGCTCGATGATCCCGAGGCCGCCGCGGCCGTGATCGAGAAGCTCAGGTAGTGGCGATCCCGGCCCGGCGGGCGTGGCGGCTCAAGCCGCCGGCCGGGCCGGCGGGTCTGGCGCTCACGCCGACAGGCCGGCCCGGTCCAGGAGGTAGGCGGTGAGCGGCAGGTAGAGGCGCGGGTCCACGTTGTCGTCCAGCGGCACGCAGGAGAGGACCTTTCCCTCGGCCTCGCCGACGAACAGCGCCGGGTCGTTGCAGTCCGCGTACCCGACGGTGTCGATGCCGGCCTGCCCGGCCGCCCCGGCCCACCCGTGGTCGGCCACCACCAGGTCCGGCGGCGTCTCCAGCGTGTCCAGCGCCGCCTGCATGAGCAGCGGCGAGTGGGTGTGCTTGAGGTTGCCCCACGGCGAGCGCAACACCCCGACCGAGTCGACCCAGTCCAGCGTGCCGGAGTGGTCGCCGAGCTCGGCCACGTCCGGGTGCCGCCAGCCGCCGGCCGGGGTCAGCAGCGTGCAGCCGGCCGCGGCCAGCCCGTGCGCGACCGCGGTGTGCGTCGGCCGCAGCCCGACCGGGTGGCCGGTCGCGACGATCACCCGCTCCTGCCGTTCGGCCGCCAGCCGCAGCCGGTCGGCCATCGCGTCCAGCCGCTCGACCGTACGGTCCGGGTCGATGGTGTCCTGCCCGTGAACGTGCTCCGGGTCCGCGACGACCCCGCAGCGCGATGCCATCAACGCCAGCACGTCCTCGTACGACCAGCGCCCGGTCGGGAGCAGCCCGAACAGGTAGAGCGGGTCGCGCCGGCTCATCTTGCCGAAGTTCTCCAGGTTGTTCTGGCGCGTCGTGGCCACGTCACCGGCGATGCGGGAGCTGACGAGGTGGGCACGGAGCTGGTCCCGGGTCGGCGTCTGGGTAACGGTGGTCACCACCCCACGCTATGTGCCCGCGGCGAGAACCGGGAGGGAGACCGGCGTCACGCGGTCGCCCGGCGAGGTACGTGATGAGCGCCGGCTACCCGTACGACACGGTCGTCCCGGTGGACGGCTTCAGCTCCGCGCTGGTGAGCCGGTGGTCGTACCTGGCCGGGACGCAGCCGCTGACCGAGCAGGGCCTGGTCAAGGCCGGCGTCTACGCGAACCGGCTGACGTTCGACGACAGCCTGCTGGTGCGCGACGCCGGCGACGCGGGCTACCACAAGCGGTCGGTGACCGACTCGCTCACGGTGCCCGTCGTCGCCGGCCGAGCGCTCAGACCGTCGTCGGTACGGCCGTCTCCGCGTCCCGCTCGATCGCGGACTTCGTCTGCAGCACGGTCTCCTTGACGAACAGCACCGCGACGAAGGCCAGGACCGCGAACGGCGTGGCGAACAGGAACACGTCGCCGATGCCGTGCCCGAACGCGTCCTGCACGACCTGCCGGACCGGCTCCGGCAATGTCGCCGGGTTGGGCAGCTCCGCGCCCGCGCCGCCGCCGGCCGGCACCACGCCGACCGCGGCCAGCCCGTCGGCCGTGTACGACGCGACCCGGTGGGCGAGCAGCGCGCCGAGCGCGGAGACGCCGACCGCGCCGCCGAGGCTGCGGAAGAACGCGACGGTCGAGCTGGCCGCGCCGAGGTCGCGGGTGGCGACGACGTTCTGGGTCGCCAGGACCAGGTTCTGCATCATCATGCCGAGGCCGGAGCCGAGCAGGAGCATGTAGAACGCGAGCAGCCAGTACGGCGTGTCCGTACGCATCGAGCCCATCAGCCCGAAGCCCACCGAGATCAGCACGCCGCCGGTGACCAGGTAGCGCTTCCAGACCCCGGACCGGCTGATCAGCTGGCCGACGATCGTCGAGGCGCCGAGCAGGCCGAGCACCAGCGGCAGGCTCATCAGGCCGGACGCCGTCGGGCTGTGACCGCGGCTGATCTGGAAGTACTGCGCGAGGAACACGGTGCCGCCGAACAGGCCGATGCCGACGAAGAGGCTGGCGACCGTGGACAGCGTGACGGTCCGGTCCCGGAACAGCCGCAGCGGGATGATCGGCTCGGCCGCGCGCTGCTCGACGACCAGGAACAGCAGGCCGAGCAGGATCGCACCCGGCACCATCACGTACGACGCGAGCGAGTTCCAGCCGAACTGGTGGCCGGCCAGCGAGACCCAGATCAGCAGCAGCGAGACCGCGGCGGCGACCAGCGTCGCGCCCAGGTAGTCGATCGTGACCTGCCGCTTGACCACCGGCAGGTGCAGCGTGCGCTGCAGCAGCACCAGCGCGACGGCCGCGAACGGGATGCCGACGTAGAAGCACCAGCGCCAGCCGAGCCAGCTGGTGTCCACGATCACGCCGCCGACCAGCGGCCCGAGCACCGTGCCGACGGCGAACACCGCACCGAGGTAGCCCATGTACCGGCCGCGCTCGCGGGGCGAGATCATCGCGGCCAGGATCACCTGCACCAGCGCGGTCAGGCCGCCGGCGCCGACGCCCTGCACGACCCGGAACGTGATCAGCATGCCGGCGTTCTGCGACAGTCCGGCCAGCGCCGAGCCCAGCACGAAGATCGTCAGCGCGATCTGGATGAGCATCTTCTTGCTGGTCAGGTCGGCGAGCTTGCCCCAGATCGGGGTGGTCACGGTCAGTGCGAGCAAGGTCGCGGTGACCACCCAGGTATAGGCGGACTCGCCGGCATGCAGATCGGAGATGATGCGGGGCAGCGCGTTGGACACCACCGTGCTGGCCAGAATGGTGACGAACATGCCGAGCAGCAGGCCCGACAGCGCCTCCAGGATCTCCCGGTGGCTCATCGCCGGTGCGGCGACGGCCGGCGGTGCGGGCTGGGTCGTGCTGGACATGGTGGAACCCCTCGATCGTGGCAACGCGACGCCAAGAACAAGGTAGTTGAGACATGCAACATTCCCGTTCGCAGGATGCCGACCAGATGGCCGCCCTCGAGGCGGCGATCTCCGACACCTGGTCGTGGGCCCGGGCGACCGCGAAGGCCGGCGCGCAGGCGCTGGACCCGCGGCTGGACACCACGGCGTACCCGCTGGTGTCGATGATCGGCTGGCGCGGCGACATGCGGCCGTCCGAGCTCGCCGCCGCGCTGCACCTGGACCGGTCCACGGTCAGCCGGCAGATCGACTCCGCCGCCCGGCTCGGGCTGCTGGAACGGGTGCCGGACCCGGACGACGCCCGGGCCGTGACCGTACGGCTGACCGAGCCGGCGCGGGAACGGATGGAGGCGCTCAAGGCGGTGCGGATGGAGCGGTGGCGGACCGCGCTGGACGAGTGGGAGCCCGGCGACATCACCGAGCTGACCCGGCTGCTCGGGCTGCTCGGTCAGGTCCGGCTGACGTGAGTCTGTCCGACCGCCTCCGGACGGCGCTCCGCGACTCCATGCGGGCGCGGGACAGGGTCGCGACGGCGGCGCTGCGGTCGGCGCTGGCCGCGCTCGACAACGCGGGCGCGGTGCCGCCGGCCGAAGGTCCCGGCGGGCCGGGCGGCCCCGGGCCGGCCGAAGGTCCGGGCGGCCCCGGGCCGGCCGGGCTGGTGCCGGCCGGGGACGAGCACTTCGCGGGCAGTGCGGTCGGGGTCGGCGCCGCCGAGGTGCAGCGTCGCTCCCTGACCGAGGCCGAACAGGACGCCATCGTCCGGGCCGAGATCGCCGAGCGGCTCGAGGCGGCCGACCAGTACGGCCCGGGCCCGGCCGCCGACCGCCTCCGCGCCGAGGCCGCGGTCCTCACTGCCCTGCGGGGCGGCTGACCCCTCGGTGATCTCCCGCCCGGTCGCAGCCCTGGCGCCGCCAGAGCTGGTCCGCCGGCTCCCGGTGCGGGTCGAGATACCCGACCGCGGGCGGAACCGGGTCCGGCTCGCCCGGCGATCGCGCACCCGGTCGTGTCGAGGTGCGTCGCCAGGGGAATCATCTGCTGTGTGCCCGACGCCGTGACCTCGCCGCTCCCGGAGCCCATGCCGGATGCCCAGGAGCCGGAGCCGCGGCCGGAGCCCGCGGCCGGGACCGGCCGCTCCAAGGCCCAGACCGGCGCGATCGGGCTCATGCTGGCCGCGCTCGGCGTCGTGTTCGGCGACATCGGCACCAGCCCGCTCTACTCGCTGCAGACCGTCTTCTCCCTCGACCACAACAAGGTCCAGGCCACCCCCACCGACGTGTACGGGGTGATCTCGCTGGTTTTCTGGTCGGTCACCCTGATCGTCTCGATCAAGTACGTGACGATCGTGATGCGGGCGGACAACCACGGTGAGGGCGGCGTCCTGGCCCTGGCCGCGCTGGTCCGCCGGATGGCCGGGCCGCGCTCGCCGGTGACGAGACGGGTGATCCTGCTCGCGATCGTCGGCGCCTCGCTGTTCTACGGCGACTCGGTGATCACCCCGGCGATCTCGGTGCTGTCCGCGGTCGAGGGGCTGAAGGTGGCCGCGCCGAGCCTGGCCCACCTGGTCGTCCCGATCGCGGTGACGATCCTGGCCCTGCTGTTCGTCTCGCAGCGGTTCGGCACCAGCCGGATCGGCGCGTTGTTCGGACCGGTGATGGCGCTCTGGTTCCTGGTCATCGGCGTGGCCGGGCTGCGCGAGGCCGTGCTGCACCCGGGGATCCTGCGCGGGCTGTCCCCCACGTACGCGCTGGCGTTCCTGGGCGAGCACCCGTTCATCGCGTTCGTCTCGCTCGGCGCGGTCGTCCTCTGCATCACCGGCGCCGAGGCGCTGTACGCGGACATGGGCCACTTCGGCCGGCCGCCGATCCGCCGGGCCTGGTTCTTCGTCGTCTTCCCGGCGCTCACGCTGAACTACCTCGGCCAGGGTGCGCTGATCCTGCGCGACCCGGCCGGGATCTCCTCGCCGTTCTTCCTGCTGCTGCCGGGCTGGGCCCGGATCCCGATGGTCGTGCTGGCCACGGTGGCGACCGTGATCGCGTCGCAGGCGGTGATCTCGGGCGCGTTCTCGGTGTCCCGGCAGGCGGTCCAGCTCGGGCTGCTGCCGCCGCTGCGGATCCGGCAGACCTCCGAGCACGAGGCCGGTCAGGTCTACCTGCCCGCGGTCAACTGGTCCCTGTTCGCCGGCGTGCTCGTGCTGATCGTCGCGTTCCGGACCTCGGAACGGCTGGCCACCGCGTACGGGATCGCGGTCACCGGGGCGCTGCTGGTCGACACCGTGCTGCTGCTGGTGGTGGCCCGGCGGCGGTGGCACTGGGCGACCTGGCAGCTGGTGCTGGCGGCGGTCGCGTTCGGCGGCACGGAGCTGGCGTTCTTCGGCGCCAACCTGACCAAGGTGCTGTCCGGCGGCTGGCTGCCGCTGCTCATCGCGTCCGGCGTCTTCCTGATCATGACGACCTGGCGCAAGGGCCGCGAGATCACCGTACGGAACCGGACCGCGGCCGAGGGTGAGCTGCCGGACTTCATCGACAAGGTCCGCAAGCACAAGATCACCCGGGTCGTCGGAACCGGCGTCTTCCCGCACCCGAACAAGCAGACGACCCCGCTGGCGCTGCGCGCGAACGTCGAGCACAACCACGTGCTGCACCGGCACGTGCTGATCGTCTCGGCCCGCCCCGAGGGCGTCCCGCATGTCGAGCCGGACGAGATGCTCACCGTCGACGACCTCGGCTACACCGACGACGGGATCGTGCACCTCACCGTCCGGTACGGCTTCTTCGACACCCCCGACCTCCCCGGCGCGGTCGGCCGCGCCGCCGCGGAGGGGCTCGTCTCGTCCGAAGTGGACGCTCAGGAGGCGTCGTACTTCCTGTCCCGCGGGGCGTTGCGCCGCACCGACGGGCCGGGGATGAGCCACTGGCGCAAGCAG